>JACQTT010000014.1 GCA_016210665.1 Chloroflexota bacterium
CCCCGGCTCCGGCGACAGGGCCCGTTGGACTGGGCCTTTCTTTGCCAACGACGAGAGCGCTTACTTCATGAGCCTGAATCGGGGCAAGAAGAGCATAACCCTGAACCTCCAAAGCCCCAAGGGCAAGGAGATATTCCTTTCGTTGGTCAAGCAGGCCGACGTGGTGGTGGAGAACTTTGTGCCAGGCACGGCAAAAAAGCTGGGGATCGATTACTCGGTGCTTAAAGAGGTAAACCCCAGGCTCATCTACGCCGCCATATCCGGCTTCGGCCAGACGGGGCCTTACGCCCACAGGCCGGCTCTGGATGTGATTGTGCAGGGCATGGGGGGCATAATGAGCATCACCGGGGAGCCGGGTCGGCCTCCGGTCAGGGTGGGCGCCTCCGTTGGAGATATCGCGGCGGGGATGTTCACGGCTATAGGCATCGTCGCCGCCGTCCACGAGCGCAGCAGAAGTGGCCTGGGGCAGATGCTTGACGTCAGCATGCTGGACAGCCAGGTGGCCATTCTGGAGAACGCCTTTGCCCGCTATTGGGCCACGGGCGAGATTCCCCAGCCGCTAGGCTCGCGGCATTCTGCGGCGACGCCCTTCCAGGCCTTCCAGACCAGAGACGGCTATATAGTGGTAGCCCTTATGGGGGGAGACCCCGACCCCTGGCCAGTCTTCTGCTCCGCCCTGGACCTGGTAGAGCTCATAGGCGATGAGCGCTTCCTCGATGGCTGGAAGCGGACAAACAATTACGACGTCCTGGAGCCTATTCTAAGCGAGGCGATGAAGAAGAGGACAAGCCAGGAGTGGCTCCAGACCTTCGAGGAGTTGGGTATTCCCTGCGGGCCGGTGAACGCCATAGATAGGGTGGCGTCAGACCCCCAGGTGCTGCATCGCGGCATGGTGGTGGATACGCCCCACCCTCGCCTGGGGACCTGGAAGACCGTCAACAGCCCGCTCCGCCTCTCCCGCACCCCCGGCCAGGCTAGGGGCATCGCCCCCCAGATGGGCGAGCATACCGAGGAGATACTGGCTCGTTTCCTGGGCGTGACTCCCCAGCAGGTGGAGGCGCTGCGGAGAGGGGGGGTGGTGTAGGCGAGCAAAGGGTTTATTCTGTGCTTATGCCGAGGTTAAGGCACCTTGAGGGGGGCAATGTCCACAGATAGGTTTGAATACGACCAAGTTACTAG
This sequence comes from Chloroflexota bacterium, assembly GCA_016210665.1. Classification (GTDB taxonomy): domain Bacteria; phylum Chloroflexota; class Dehalococcoidia; order Lucifugimonadales; family JACQTT01; genus JACQTT01. Next base: position 1,180 of record JACQTT010000014.1, read on the forward strand.
CTAACACTGGCGCTGTGAATTCACTACACTAAGGGTGCAAAACCCTTTAGGCATGCTACAATGATTTCATGAACGCCACCAGTTTCCACGCTGAGTTATAGTATATGTGGATTCGTTGCCTGTGCGCTGAATAGTCAACAGAAGCGTGGTGTGCGTCGTCTGTTGTTGCGAACGATTGGGTGACTTTATCCACTAATTCGTCTCCCACCCCACATTCGATCAGCATTTTCCTTACGGTGTCTGAATTAAGTTTAGCAGCGTCTTTGCGCACATCTTTGATCTTGTGATAGATCTCGGTCGTTAACACTGACATTACTAATCTTACCTCTTCCTCGGCTTGTTGTATTCTCACCGAGTTAGCCGCCGGGTCTTTCAAAATCGCATCAATTTCACCTAGTCTTTGCCTCCACCCTTCCCAGGCTACTTCCTTAATATGTGGCCCGGCCTGATTGTAAGAGGTGATCTCGTAGTAAATCCCGTTGAAGCTTCTGCAACCGCTACGGACTTGTTCTACCCATCTACCATTGTGGGTAAGCAGTAGCACCTGCTTACCCTTTTCCACCAATTTCCTAATGACCTCCACACACTGAGCTTCATGTTCAGTATCTAGTGACTGGATCGGGTCGTCTATAACTAGAAACTCGAAGGGCGTTTCTGATTTCAAGTTCGATGCAATGCAGAGGCAGAGACCTAAAGCATTAAGCTTTGATTCGCTCAAGGAAGAAACCGCGCTAATCAGGTCTTTGCCATATGACGTAGCCTTAACTTGGATCCGGCGAGCCTTAACCTCGCCGGACTGGGTCCTTTCCATGTCAAACCCACCGAAGTGGACATTAGGGTCTCCAGTGGTTCGTATTTGTTCATACCATTCCATCACTTCAGAGCTGAGATTACCTGCGACCGCTTGGCGCATCTTCTCACCTACATATTGCTCTGCAGCCTTCCGCAGATCCTTGAGTCCTTCTAATATCTCCTCTATTTCAAGCTTCTTTTTAATGTCACGCCATTGCTCTAGAAGGTCAATCAGGACTGAGATATCCTGGGTGCCCGCTAGGGCATCCAGTTCATGTCTGAGAATCTGGTCTGCGTCTGATATAGGCTGAACATGAAGGTCGACTTCTCGAATGTACAATCGCGCTTCAGAAACATAGTGTGAGAGCGCTTCGCCGAGCACTTTTAGCAATGTAGCATCCTCTTGCGAGGCGTTTATGGAAATCTGGACCTTGTTTAGAGCAGTAGCAACTCTATCGTAGGCCTGGACAATGTTCTCCTTCTTCTCCTCCAGCCTGAGAATAGCCTGTTGGATTGACGTGAAATGCACCTCATGCTTGGGTAGCAGGATCGCCTTAAGTTGGTCTAAGGATTGTTTAATGCGGATCAGGGGAGAGATTCTGCTTAGATGAAGTTCCTGAACACTCTTCAGGCTTGACCCCAAGTCGTTCAGCAAACCTGCGATGCGTTTTCTTTGTTCTTCAAGAGCGGTTGTCCTCGCCCCTTGGTTTTGAAGACTATCATGCTGCTGGTGTAAGTGATCTAAAAGGGTAGGAGTGATTACTTGACCACACAGTGGGCAAGCAGGTTTTGTGCCTTCTAGCAGTTTAAGCCCGAGTTCAAAAAGTCGCATTTGTTCCAATATGTGCTGAAGCGTTGACAGGCCGATTAGACCCGTATATTCTTTGATGAGTTCCTCAGTTACGAGACCTAGTAGGTGAGTCTCATTTTGGCCAATGCGCCTGCGTTCCTCATCGGAATATCTTTCCAATATGATTCTACCCTGAAAGACCTTCCCGACAGCTTCCTCTCGTATCTTCAGGAGTCGAGGAAGAAGTCCAGCATCTGGTGTTCCTGGCAGGACTCGTAGTCTGCTCTCCTGTAGAATTAGGTCGTATGTCTTATCCAAATGGGGGCTACCCCTTTTGTACGCCTTTTGGACGGCTGTTAGGGAGGGCTGAGTCATTAGACGCTTTTCTATTACATCCACTGCCATACGGAAATTTCTCACAGGTGGTGGAATGCGCGCCTCTGGCTTGGTGCAGAGTGAAATTATGTTCCCCAGCACGGCCTCCAACTCATCGAAACCCAATAAGCGAGCAAAACCTTGAAATCGCTCATTGGGCGTGACAAGAAGTAGGTATTTGAGTGCATGCTGCAATACGAAAGGCTTGGGCATCTTGGAAAGATCGCCCACGATGGGCCAATTATCATTCTCTATCCCATCGACAAATCGTTTAAAGGGGTCCTGTTCCGTTAGCTCGCCTCGGAATGTGAACAGTGAGCCACCGTCCTTGAACACAGCTTCCACAAACGTAGGCTCGTTGTCGGGGGTATGAACGTTTCTGTAAGAGCCTTTATATTCGGACATGTACTCGGCTTGCTCTACCCTAGATGTCGTGCCGTAAAGTAGCCATTCGATTCCTTCACAAATGCTCGTTTTTCCAAAGCTGTTTGCAGCGTATATCAGAGTCATCCTGGGATGGATCTGGATGGTGAGCTTGTCGTTGAAGCCCTGGAAACCCCGGAGGGTAATATTTTCAATCTTCACTACGTTCTACAACCTCGTTCAAGATTCTTCCTAGCTCAGTCTCCATTTCATGGATCGGGTTATCTCCTTGGTGAGCCTTAAGCAAACGGCGGTGGACAGGATTCTTCACCGTCGCTGCAAGCTCCTCAAGATACTGTTGAATGCGTGATGGACTTCCGCTGGCAGGCATGTCAGTTTCCTCCGGTCTTCCTCAGGGTCAGCCAGAGTCATAATAACTCTATAATTGCTAGATCACAATGAACGCATGGGAGTCACTCATCTTAACCAACCTTGCGCTTACCCTAAGCCAGGGTTGTTGTGCTCCTGTCTTCACGTGATTCGTCCTATCCTCAATCCCAAAACAGCCTCTTGGCCTCTTCGTAACTTTCTGGGTCGTTGATGTCCAGGCGCGGGCGTACGGCCATTTAACATGATAATATATTTCCTGTTCATTGCATGATGCTACGATTGCACGTAAGGAGCGCATATGCCAGCCCACTGGAGGGAATGGGAACAAGCCAAGAAGGACATCAAGACAGAGACCGCGTTGAAGAGTTCTGTGGTTGATGAGGCACTGAGCATCCTGCGCGGTGCCCAGAAGGCGTCAAAGGGAGACCCGAACATCAGGCGTTGCCCTGTGTGCGGCGGTGTGAAGTTCAAGACGTTGGCAAAGGGCATCCAGTGGGCTTGCCGTTCGTGTGGAGAGATCATTAGAAACGATCAAGAGGCGCCTTAGAAACGACGGTTAGCGCTGTGGCCTGCGCGTCCAGGCTCAACGAACCATGAGCTTACCTAAGCCGTGTTGTTGTGCTCCTGTCTCCAGGTGATTCGTCCCATCCTCAGCTCCCAAACAGCCTCTCTGCCTCTTCGCAGCCCTTGGGGTCGTTGATGTCCAGGCGCACAACGGGCGTGTCGAAATCCACCCAGTTCGCTTCGCCTTTGTTGGGACTTGCTGTGCCCTCACTTCAGCTCGAAGGTCAGGTTATCAACCAGGATGCCGTTGAGGAAAAACCGCACTACATAACCGGCGGCATCCGTAGGTGCATCAATGAGGATGTCATAGGTGCCAGGCTTGCCGATATTAGAGGACAGCGAGACCTCTTTCCCATCTCCTCGAAAGGCCCTCTTGTCCAACCTGTAGGTGACCACCATGCCCGGTACAAAGGCGTCCAGGGTCTCGATGTGGAGGCCTATCCTCTTGTCTTCTTTTGTAAACGTCTCCGTTGGTTTTAGCGAGTCCTCCTGAGTGTAGGGCCTCCCCTCTGGAACCTTCCACAGGAACACATCCTTGAAATATCTACCCCTGACCTGGGTGTTTTTCGTGAGTCCGGCCTCGGGCGTGAAGTCGGTGATGGTAGGTACGCCTTGCATTGGTGTTGGGATGGGAACGGAGGTAGGGGTTGTTGGCTTGCCCTGACAGGCCCATAGAGTCATGAGCGCCATCGCTACCACTGTCAAGGTAATAACCTGCTGCACTCTCTTGAACATTCTTACCTCCGAGGAGTGTCGTCAGTCCGTTGGCGATTATAGACATGTAGTAGCTTCCTGTCCATAGCACTGGAGGGGAATCTCAATCCCCAAACAGCCTTTTGGCCTCGTCGTAGCTCTGAGGGTCGTTGATATCCAGGCGCACGATAGGCGTGTCGAAATTCACCCAATTCACTTCACCCTTGTGGTTGTCCATAACCTGGCGCACGCCTTGCGTCTCCTCGGAGATCCTCTCCAGTTCCGGCTTGAGGGCTGCGGAGAAGATAATGGGATGGCCTCCGTGGCCCTGGTATTGAGGTGCGGTGATGAGGGAGCCTGTCCTCTGGTGCTCCTGCACAAGATTCTCCAAAATCTCCCTCGGCCGGGGCTGGTCCACCGCCAGGAGCAGGATGGCCTCGGCGGAGCGGGCGATGCTGCGGAGGCCGGCCTTGATCGAGGTTGCCTTCCCCTCGCGGTACCGAGGGTTGATGACGCTTTTGATTCCAGGGCCCCTCACATAGGGCACAACCTGGGAGGCCTCGTGGCCCAGTACCACGACTATCTCCTGGACGTCGCAGTCGAGAAGGGAGGCTATCTGGTACTCCAGGAGAGTCTTGCCCTGCCAGGGGAGGAGGGGCTTGGGACGACCCATGCGGGTGGACTCGCCAGCGGCGATTAGGATGGCGGTGATAGCAGCCATGGCCTACCGTATAGCCGGCGCAGCCTGAACCTTGTTCATGATTTTGAGGATACGATGCTCCTCTAACTTCATGGACAGGCCGGTGCCGCCAAAGCGGAACATCAGTATCTCTGCCATGATGCTTATGGCTATCTCCTCGGGTGTTCGGCCGCCGATGTCCAGCCCCACGGGGGAATGAATGGCCTCGACCCGCTCCAAGGGTATTCCGTGCTTGAGGAGCTGCTCATAGATAAGGATAGCCTTACGCTTGCTACCTACCAGACCCACGTAGCTGGCGGGGGTCCTGGCTGCAGCCTCCAGGGCGACGTCGTCGTAGTTATGTCCCCGTGTTGCGACCACTATGAAGGTGTTAGCATTGATGGGTAGCTGGCGTATCCCCTGGTCGTAGGGCGCAACGATGACCTCCTCGGCGTCGGGGAAGCGTTCCTTGTTGGCAAAGCGCGGGCGATCGTCTATGACAAAGAGGCGAAAGCCAAGCATCTTGGCCAGGGGTGCCAGGGCCTTGGAGATGTGGCCTCCACCAGCTACTACCAGCGTTGGAGGTGTGGTGTAGGCTTCGATGAAGTACTCGGCACCATCTTCGGTGGTAACGTACCTGTTCTTGCCCAGGGCCATCAGCTCCTGAGCTTCCTCAATGGCCTGAGCATCCAGCTTGGGGTCTCCCAGGGTGCCCTTTGTGGTACCGTCCTGTCGGACAAAGAGCTTGGCGCCCACGGAAGAGTTGTCGCCAGGGGCGGGTTTGATAAGGTTTATTAGGGCTACGGGCCTGCTACCTTCATTGGCGCGGACGACCTCCTGGGCATAGGGCAGATAGTCTGGAGGTTCGTATATGGGATCGATGAGGAAATACATCGTCCCACCACAGACCAGGCCATCTCTGGCGGCGATGTCCTCGTTGAGGTAGTAGTCCCTGTGAACGGCGTCACCACGAGAGCGCATGAGCTCTTTAGCGGCAAACCATATATCCCCTTCGACGCAACCGCCGCCCAGAGTACCCACGCCGCTGCCGTCCTTTCGGACCAGGAGCTTAGAGCCGGGCTTCTGAGGAGTGGAGCCCTTGGTTCTAACCACAGTGGCCATCACTATAGGCTCACCCTTTTTTAGAAGCTCTACCGCTTCCCGAAAAACTTCATGCATAAGCTAGTATTCCCCTCATCTGATTATACCACTCAAAGAGGACTAGAATTTCTTTGCGAAATAGCGCGGTATGATAAGCCGCTCATGGTGAACGAGCCTGGGACGAACCTGATGCCCGCGAACTTACGCAACCTAGTACACTATGAGTCTCCGTTGGCTGCTACTGGTTCCCTCTCCTTGTCTTTCGTCTTGATGGCCCAGAGAACCGCCTCGGGGGTCATGGGCAGCTTATTCATGCGTACCCCCGTCGCCCTGTAGATGGCTTCGGCGATGGCGGCAGGAGGAGGCACGATAGAGACCTCGCCAACGCCTCTAACCCCGTAGGGGCCTTCGGAAGCCGGCACCTCTACGATCTCGATATCAATCATGGGTACGTCCAGAGAGGTGGGCATGCGATAATCCAGAAAAGAGGCATTGCGTAGCTTGCCTTTGTCGTAGTAGTAGTACTCGCTCATGCCCCAGCCTATGCCCTGGGTCACGCCTCCCTGAATCTGGCCCTCTACCTGCATTGGGTTGATGGCTAGGCCGGCGTCCTGAATAGCGGTAAAGCGCTTGACGTACACCTTGCCTGTTTCTGGATCGACCTCCACGTCAGCGATTTGTGCCGTAAACTCAGGGGCATGCCCGAGGCCGGTAACGGTGCCGCGTCCTGTCACTACTCCCTCGCCCCTGGTGATGGTGGAGCGGGCCACCTCGTTCCAGCTTACCGCCTTCTCAGGATCTTTCTTGGACCAGAACCTTCCTTCAGCATACTCAACGTCTTCTGGATTAACCTTTAGCTGCGTGGCGGCCCGAGCCTTCATCTGAGCCAGGGCATCCCGGGACGCTCTATACACCGCCGTACCAAAGCTATAGGTGGTGCGGCTTCCGAAGCTGCCCATGGTATAAGGCGTGGAATCTGTGTCCCCTACCTTCACGTTAACCTTCTCCAAGGGCATCTGGAGCTCCTCGGCTATGATCTGCTGGGTGGAGGTTCGAGTTCCCGTTAGATCTACCTGCCCAGATACGCCTGTAGCGCTCCCGTCGCTATTGATTAACACCAGGGCACTGGAGGTGCCTGCGGCGCCTATCCAGAACCCCAGGGCCATGCCCCGGCCGCGGTTGGGGCCTTCCCAAGGGGTGTTCCAGTGGGAGCTGCTAACCACACGATCCAGAACGGCTTTGACGCCTATGCGGTTATATCTCTGGTCATTGACCATGTAGTCGCCTTCCTTAGCGTAGTTCTGCATACGGAACTTCAGAGGGTCCACGCCAAGCTTATCTGCCAGGACGTTCATCGTTGATTCCACAGAGAAGTTCACGGGTGTTCCCCCCGGGGCCCGGTAGGCCTGAACTCTGGGTTTGTTGGTGACCACGTCGTATCCATCGACTTTTATACTGGGAATGTTATATGGGCCAAAGCTTACCAAGGATGCCATGGGCGTAGGGCCTCCGGGGAAGGCACCACAGTCGTGGATCATCTTGATGTAGGCGGCAGTTATCTTTCCATTCTTCTTGGCGCCGACCTTAATGGTGAAATAACCAGGTGAACCGGGGCCGGTGGCCTTAAACACCTCCTCGCGACTCATCACCATCTTGACAGGACGCCCAGCCTTTTGTGAGAGCATAATAGTCAGGCTCTCCACGTAGGTGATGATCTTCCCTCCAAACCCACCTCCTATCTCCATGGGGACAACGTTTATGCTCCCTAGGGGAATATTAAGGATGGAGGAGAGCTGGCTTTGGACATTAAAAATGCCCTGGTTAGCGGTCCATAGTGTAACCTTGCCATCCTCCTCCACCTGTGCGGCATCTACCTGAGGCTCTATGTAAACCTGGTGGACCATGGCGGTCTCAAAGGACTCCTCCACCACCACGTCGGCTTCGGCGAATCCTTTCTCTGCATCGCCCCGTTCGTGAAACATGATGGTGGCTACGTTGCCGGGATTCTTTGGCTTCTGGCCCAGGGTTTTAGGATAGAGGTACGGATGGAGCAGGGGAGCGTTGGGCTGCATAGCCTTAAAGGCGTCCTCGACTGGAGGTAGAACCTCATATTCCACTTTGATGAGTTCCAGGGCTTGCTCCGCAATCTCAAGGGAGGTAGCTGCTACCGCTGCGATGGGATGCCCTTCAAAAAGGACCTTGTCATGGGCAAGGAAGAGCTTTCTGAGATGCTCCTGGTCAATGGACACCTCCCCGCCGAAGGAGGCCCGGGCATCTTCCAGGCTCGGGAGGTCTTTGGAAGTAACGACGGCCTTGACGCCCTCCAGCTTCAAGGCCATGCCATAGTCAATGGCCTTGATTATGGCATGGGGATGGGGGCTACGAAGGACTTTGCCATGAAGCATCCCTGGGAGGTGGATATCGGCGCCGAAAGCGGCCTTCCCGGTGACCCTTTCTAGAGCGTCCACCTTTTGTGTGGCTTTTCCAAGGTACTTATATTTGGGCATCTAGACCTCCCCTTACTGGCGGAAGGAATAATCAACCTAGAAAGCTTGTTCTCTCATATCGGCTGCAACATTAGACAGGCTAATGCCCGTCGGCCGCTACAAGCTGTTTCTCTTTCGCCTTTATGGCCCAAAAAACCGCCTCGGGGGTCATGGGCAGCTTATTCATGCGCACCCCCGTCGCCCTGTAGATGGCACTAGCGATGGCGGCAGGAGGGCACACGATGCAAGCCTCGCCCACGCCTCTTATCCCGTAAGGGCCGTCGGGGGCAGGGACTTCTACAATGGAGGTATCAATCATGGGCACGTCCAGGGATGTGGGCATGCGGTAGTCCAGGAAAGTGGGGTTTCTAAGCTTGCCTTTATCATAGTAGTAGTACTCGCTGATGCCCCAGCCAATGCCCTGGGTCACGCCACCCTGCATCTGTCCCTCTACCTGCATTGGGTTGACGGCTAAGCCGGCATCCTGGACAGCCGTCCACCTTTTTATGGATGCCTTGCCTGTTTCCGGGTCCACCTCCACGTCCACAATGTGGGCGTTAAATTCAGGGGCTATAGGTAGGCGAGTAGCGGACCCACGACCAGTCACCATCCCTTCTCCCCGAGTTTGAGTGTTGCGCGCCACTTCGTTCCAGCTTACTGCCTTTTCCAGATCTTTCTTGGACCAGAACTTCCCTTCGGCGTACTCGATGTCTCCAACATCTACCAGGAGCTGGGGGGCGGCCCGGGCCTTCATCTGGGCCAGGGCATCTTGACAGGCTCTGTACACGGCTGTACCGAAGGCATAGGTGGTGCGGCTGCCTACGCTAGTCATGGTATACGGAGTTGACTCTGTATCGGCTACCCTCACCTGAACCTTCTCTAGCGGTAACTGGAGAGCTTCGGCTATGATCTGGCGAGTAGTAGTTCGGGTGCCGGTAAGGTCAACCTGCCCGGAAACACCCGTAGCGCTTCCATCACCGTTGACCATCACCAGGGCGCTGGAGCTCAGCGTAGCGCCTGTCCACATTCCCATGGCCAAACCTCGGCCGCGGTTGGGACCTTCCAACGGCGTATTCCAGTGAGGATGGCTGGCCACCCGCTCCAGAACCTCCTTGAGGCCTATGCGGGCATATTTCTGGTCGTCAGGCATGTAGTCGCCCTCTTTGGCGCAGTTGCGAAGGCGGAACTTCAGGGTGTCCATTCCCAGCTTCTCCGCCAGGATGTCCATGGTGGTCTCTATGGCAAAGACCACAGGCGTTACGCCTGGCGCCCGGTAGGGCTGAACCCGGGGTTTGTTGCTAACCACGTCGTAGCCATCGATCTTCAGGTTAGGGATGCTATATGCGCCGCAGCTAGCCACCCAGCCAAGATGAAGAGGCCCTCCAGGAACGGCCCCGGAGTCGTAGATCATTTTGATATACGCTGCCGTTATCTCGCCGTCCTTCTTGGCACCGACTTTGACGGTGAAGTAGGCAGGAGAGCTGGGGCCAGTAGCCCTAAACACCTCGTCACGACTCATTATCATCTTTACAGGTCGCCCGGTCTTCTGCGCCAGCATAACGGTAAGGGTCTGTAGGAGGTTGTCGTTCTTCCCGCCAAAACCGCCTCCTATCTCCATGGGAACCACGTTTAGCCTCCCCCGGGTAATCTTCAGGAGAGCTGCTATCTGGTCTCGGGTGTTAAAGATACCCTGGGTGGAGGTCCACACCGTGACCTTGCCATCCCCGTCCGCCCAGGCGGCACAAGCTTGAGGCTCTATATAACCCTGGTGAACCATTGCCGTCTCAAAGGACTCCTCCACCACCACATCGGCTTCGGCAAAGCCCTTTTCCGGATCACCTCGCTGGTGCTCCAACATAGTGCCTATGTTGCTAGGAGCCTTTGGCTTTTCGCCCAGGGTCCGGGTATAAAGGTCCGGATGGATCAGGGGGGTATCGGGACGCATAGCCTGAAGAGCGTTCTCGATAACAGGTAATATTTCATAGTCCACATTGATGAGCTCAAGAGCCTGCTCGGCAATCTCCAGGGATGTAGCTGCCACAGCAGCGATGGCATGCCCGTCAAAGAGGGTTTTGCCATCGGCAAGGAGGAGCTTTCTTATCTGTCCAAGGTCCATGGTCAGCTCGCCGCCGAAAGAGGCCCGGGCGTCTTCCAGGCTCGGGAGGTCCTTGGAAGTAATGACAGCCTTGACACCTTCCAGCGTCAGAGCCTTGCTGTAGTCAATGGACTTTATCTTGGCGTGGGGATGAGGGCTGCGGAGAACCTTGCCATAGAGCATCCCGGGGAGGTGGATGTCGGCACCGAAGGCAGCCTTTCCAATAACCTTTTCTAGAGCGTCGACTGCTTCGGTAGTTTTTCCAAGATACTTATATTTGCTGGTCATCTAGACCTCCGCTTGGGCCACCGCTTGAATGGCTCTGACGATCTTATCGTAGCCTGTGCACCTGCAGAGGTTTCCCGCAATAGCCAGGCGTATCTCATGCTCTGTAGGGTTAGGGTTGCTGTCCAGGAGGTACTTGGCGGACAGCAAGAAACCAGGGGTACAGAAACCGCACTGAAGAGCGCCATATTTCATGAACGCCTTCTGGACAGGATGAAGCTGGCCGTTTTGCGATAGACCCTCTACGGTCGTAACCTCGGCTCCATTGGCCTCTGCCGCCAGTACTAGGCAAGAGTCCGCCGTACGGCCGTTAACGATTACGGTACAGGCTCCGCAGTTGCCATTACTACACCCCTCTTTTGTCCCCGTCAGGCGCAACTCATCCCTAAGGGCGCTCAGAAGAGTCTGATAGGGCTGTACCAATATCTCCTGCTGCTCACCGTTTACCTTAAAGACTAAAGGTATCTTGGCCAAGATTCCTTCCCTCCTTACTTGCTATCTTCTTTTGCCGAGAAGGCATCAGGTCAAAGCCCAAAGGGCTCTGACCTTCGCCAACTCTTTAGATTTAGGTATCTAGCATCCCTAATTAACGGACTTAAGCTGTAAATTTAGGCAGACTGATTACAGTCAGCTGCTATCTGTTCCCCAGGGTCTCAAGGCATTTCGTCAGGGTTCTGCGTGTCAAGACCTTTACCAACTCCTTGCGGTATTCGATGGAACCCCTGACGTCAGTAATAGGTTTGGCAGCATTGATCGCCTTTTCTCCCGCCTCTCGAATAAGGGCTTCATTGATAACGTGTCCCTCAAGAACGGCTTCGGCATCCTTGGCTCGGACGGGAGTTGGCGCTACAGATGCCAAGGCTATTCGAGCCGTTTTACAAACCTTACTCTTTGGGTCGATGACCACCATGCTGGCAACGCCGGCTACTGCGATGTCCATCTCCTCCCTGGGAATAAAACGCAGGTAGTGGCTGGCGCTGCTGGCAGGTGGGGGAGGGACTACAATGCCTAACAAAATCTCGTCTTTGGCCATAGCATTTTGGCCTGGGCCAAGGAAAAACTGCTCTATGGGCAATACTCTTTGGCCTTTAGGTCCTGCAATCACAACTCTGGCATTATGCACTATGAGAGAAGGCGCTGTGTCAGCCGAAGGTGCCGCATTGCAGATATTACCCCCTATACCGGCCCGATTCTGTATCTGAACCGAGCCAACAAGGGCTGCCGATTCGGCAATCGAGATGTAATTCTTCTTAACAGGTGGAAAGTTATATATATCGGTACATGAGGCGCCAGCTCCTATGTGGAGACCCTCTCTATCAAAGGCCAGGCGTTTCATCTCCGGAATGCCCTTTATATCCATAACAATGCTGGGTTTCCTGCGTCCCTGGTGCACCTGGTCAATCAGGTCGGTACCGCCAGCCAGAGCACGCACATCGGCATCGGCCCTAGACAGAATCTTATAAGCCTCTTCAAGGCTCTTTGGGGCTGCAAATTCAAACAATCGCAATGTATAACCCCCTGATTAAGATTAGGAACAGACGCCGTCATTATAAACGATAACAAAATCTCTGACAATACAAGGTTGTGCGGGGACCAGGACATACCAGGTACACGTCGGCCGGCGTACTACTCGACTTGAAACTGCGGGTTCCATACCACTTCCCACAAATGATCGTCAGGGTCTTGGAAATAACCGGCGTAGCCTCCCCAAAACGTATTATCAGCAGCCTTGACTATCTTTGCACCCGCTCTTTTCGCATGTTTCATAACCGCGTCAACTTCTTCTTTACTGCTTACGTTATAGCCGATGGTAAATTCGGTAGCACTCGGCGGTTGGAGAGCGAGTTTTGAGTCGTGAGCAATACTATTTCTGGGCCAAAGAGCGAGCTTCAAACCATTTTGTAAATCAAAGAATGCCACAGCGCCATGCTCAAACTCATTGCCTACGATTCCTTGTGTCGGAAGTCCGAGTCCATCACGGTAAAAGGCAAGGGATCTTTCTAAATCGTTGACACCCAGAGTGATAACGGTAATTCGCGGTTTCAAGGCTCTTTTTGCCTCTCTTTGAGAGCATTTCGCCACAGGCGGCGGATCTGCGGACATAGCCACGACTACAGCGTTGCGGTGCCCACACTGTTGATACCTGGGAACAAGGGTGCAGCCTGACGCCACGAGTCGCCTTCGTCGGCGCTGTAGAAGAGCTGGCCGGTGTTCGTGCCCAGGTAGAGGCCCGCGGGCTGCAAGGAGTCCACCGCCATGCCTTCCCGGAGGATGTTCAGGTAAGCGTTCTTCTGGGGCAGCCCTCTGGTGAGCTTCTCCCACGTCCTGCCTTGGTCGCGTGTGCGGTAGACCGCCATCTGGGCATTGGGCACCCAGTGCTTGTAGCCGCTGATGCCCGGGCAGACCCAGATGGTTGCGGCATCGTGGGGATGGACGGCGATACCGAAGCCCCAGTCCGAGGGTAGCCCTTCGGTGATCTCCACCCATTTGTCGGCGCCGTTGTCGGAGCGGTAGACGCCGCAGTGGTTCTGCTGGTACAGACGCCGTGGTTGGGATGGGTTGAGGACGACTTTGTGGACGCATTGGCCC
>JACQTT010000093.1 GCA_016210665.1 Chloroflexota bacterium
ATATAATATAGTGAGTAGATAAATGGGCAGGTCAATTGCCCTTTTTGAGGAGATTTCCTTTTCTGGAGATAGGATGAACACTCGCTGGATGAAAAATGGTTTCATATACGTGCTGGTCATAGCCGCCCTCATCCTGGTTTTCTTCACCTTCTTCTCAGGGAACCTTGGGACCTCCAAAGATAAACCCATCAGCGAAGTCGTGGAGCTAGCCAGGACCGAAAAACTGGCCAAAATCGAGGTGAGGGGCAATGACCTAATCGTTGAAACAAGAGATAACCAGATCTACAAGTCCCGCAAGGAAGAGGGTTCCAGCATGGTGGAAATCCTGGAGAAGGCCAGTGTAAAGACAGGCGTTGGTGGTGTCCAGATAGCAGTAAAGGGCTCCGGCGGATTTAACAATATCTTCGGGATTCTGGTCAGCTTTTTGCCCCTTATCTTCTTTGGCGCCATTCTTCTTTTCATGATGCGTCAGGCCCAGGGAAGTAGCAATCAAACTCTCAACTTTGGGCGTAGCCGCGCCCGCATGTTTGTTGGGAACAGACCCACAGTCACCTTTTCCGACGTGGCTGGTGTGCAGGAGGCCAAGCAAGAGCTTCAAGAGGTCGTAGAGTTTCTCAAGTTTCCAGAGCGATTCACCTCTTTAGGAGCCAGGACTCCGAAGGGACTCCTTCTTGTGGGTCCTCCAGGCACAGGCAAGACCCTTTTGGCCCGGGCTGTCGCTGGTGAGGCTGCAGTGCCCTTCTTCTCTATCAGCGGAAGCGAGTTTGTAGAGATGTTTGTGGGCGTAGGAGCCTCCAGGGTAAGGGACCTTTTTGACCAGGCAAAACGCAATGCGCCGTGCATAATCTTTGTCGATGAGATAGATGCCGTTGGGCGTCATAGAGGCGCCGGCCTCGGCGGGGGTCATGATGAAAGGGAACAAACCCTGAATCAGATTCTGGTAGAGATGGATGGTTTCGACACAAATACTAATATAATTGTTATAGCTGCCACTAACCGCCCAGATATCCTGGATCCGGCCCTTCTGCGCCCAGGACGCTTCGACCGACGCGTGGTTCTAGACCAGCCAGACATTCAGGGACGAAAGGAGATCCTCGCGGTTCACTCCAAGGGCAAGCCCGTAGACAGCACAGCGGACTTAGACGTTGTGGCTAAGCAAACCCCGGGATTTAGCGGCGCCGACCTGGCTAACCTGGTCAATGAAGCCGCAATTCTGGCCGCCCGCCGCAGCAGGACGACTATCGGCCCTATGGAGTTTGCGGAAGCTATTGACCGGATCATTGCAGGGCCAGAGAGGAAGAGCAGAATAATCAGCCAGAGGGAGAAGGAGTTGACAGCGCACCATGAGGCTGGCCACGGTTTGGTAGCCCGGATGCTCCCCCACGCCGACCCAGTACATAAGATATCCATTGTAGCCCGAGGTATGATGGGAGGCTACACCCGCTATCTCCCCACCGAGGATCGACATCTATGGACTAAGAACCAATTTCAGGATATGCTTGCGGCGGCTCTGGGGGGAAGAATTGCCGAAGAGCTTATTTTTGACGAGATGACCACCGGAGCCAGCAATGACCTAGAGCAGGCTACCCAGATCGCTCGTACCATGGTTACTCGGTATGGCATGAGCGAGCGCCTCGGACCACGGACTTTCGGCCGGCGCGAAGAGCTTATCTTCCTCGGTAAGGAGATTGTGGAGCAGAGAGACTACAGCGACCGGGTTGCCGAGTTGATTGATGATGAGGTCCACAGACTGATTGACGAGGCGTACACCAAGGCCAAGGATATTCTCACCGCCCACAGAGCCAAGTTGGTGCAGATGGCAAAACATCTCATTACCCATGAGACCGTAGAGGGGCAGGTGTTAGAGGAGCTTTTCAACTCTCCAGCCCCAGCGCTGGAGGTAGTTGCCGGAGTCGGAACCCCCTCTGACTAATCCTTGAACCTTTGGACATATTTCAATCCCACCCCGGATTATCTTGGCGCTTTCAAACGGGCCTCGCCTAAAAGGGTTTTGTCTCTATTGAGTACTACGTCTCGTTTTTCTGTTAGGAGTCTCCTTCGGCTTGTGAGATGAGGGGACGCTCCCGGAAATAGATGCCCCAGCGGGCCATCAACGCCTTAACACGCTCGTCTTTAAGGTCAACCAACTCCTTTAAGAAACCTACCAGGGCATGGGCGTGGAGATGTTCTTGGGGGCAGACCCAGCTAGCCTCGCTGGGCACTATGTATAGCAGTCCGTTCTGGTGCTGGCATTGCATCTCTAACCGCTTGCCTCCCGTGTCTTGTTTGATGGTCAGACCATAAGCCATTTAGAATACCTCCCTCAGAACCAAGCTCACACTGTTTATCCAGAAAAACCTAGATTCAGAATTACTACAAATAACCATTACCGGTCCCGCACACAATTGGTGTTTACCCCTTAACGACTCCAATGGGACGCATACGCGCCACCTGCTGAGAGAGGCCGGCATTGTGGGTGACCTTGATGACGTTGGCAACATCCTTGTAGGCGATGGATGCCTCTTCGGCCAGGGACGCCCACCCATGGGCTCGCACCACAATGCCCTGTTCTGCCAACTCCTGCTGTATGTTTCGCCCCTTTAGAATGCGCTTAGCCGCCGTTCGGCTTTCTGTCCTCCCTGCCCCGTGGCAGGTGGAGCCGAAGGACTCCTCCATAGCCCTCGCACTTCCCACTGCCAGATATGAGTAGCGGCCCATGTCCCCAGGAATGAGAACTGGCTGACCAATGGAGCGGTAAGGCAAGGGTATGTCTGGATGGCCGGCTGGGAATGCACGGGTAGCGCCTTTGCGGTGCACGCATAGAGTAACTCGCTTACCCTTGATGGTGTGAGTCTCGATCTTGGCTATGTTGTGAGACACATCATAAACCTGGTGCATACCTAACTCCTGCCAGCTCTTGCCGAACACCTGGCTGAAGGACTCCCTGGTCCAGTGGGCGATGCACTGGCGGTTTGTCCAAGCGAAGTTGGCTCCGCAACGCATAGCCTCCAGATAGTCCTGGCCTTCTTTAGAGTTTACCGGTGCACAGGCCAGTTGCCTGTCCGGTAGCTCTATACCATATTTGGAGGCGGCAGGGGCCACAACCTTTAGGTAGTCGTCGCAAATCTGGTGGCCTAGACCCCTGGAGCCACAGTGCATCATAACAGTAACCTGCCCCACCTGTTCAACCCCCATCGCCCTGGCCAGGGCCGGTTCAAAGATATTATCCACCATCTGGATCTCTAGAAAGTGATTGCCAGACCCCAGAGTTCCCAGTTGAGGCGCACCCCTTTTCTTTGGACGTTCCCCAACCTTGCCGGGGTCGGCTCCAGGTATGCACCCTCCCTCCTCGGTTACGACAAGGTCTTGGGGATCGCCAAATCCCTGCTCCACTGCCCAGAGAGCTCCTTTAGAAAGGACTTCGTCCACCTCACTGTCTTTGAGACGCAATCTTCCCGAAACGCCCACTCCCGAGGGCACATTTGTAAAGAGGGCATCCACCAGCTCTTTCAGCTTGGGTCGGACCTCTTCCTCCATCAGACCCGTGCGTATAAGGCGCACGCCGCAGTTTATGTCGAAGCCCACGCCGCCCGGAGAAACTACGCCATTCCTTATATCAGTAGCTGCCACGCCTCCCACTGGGAAGCCGTACCCCCAGTGAATGTCAGGCATAGCCAGGGATGCAAAGACGATGCCCGGCATAAAGGCCACGTTTGCCACCTGCTCTAAAGATTCGTCTCGGGTTATCTGTTTAATCATCTCGTCGTCGGCAAAGACCAGCCCGGGAACACGCATCCCATCTTTATAGTCTTGAGGCAACTCCCATCGGTTTTCGTCTATTCTCTTGAGGGCTTTATCCCACCTAGAAGACATTCCACCCCTCCCTTATATGTCTAAGATTACCTGCACCTTCGCTATTCCGTTGGATTCCACCCTCAACATGTGATATGTGGCCGACTTGACACCCGCCTTGAAGCGATGCCTCTTCGAGTTGGCCTGCTCTCCCCAACAGAGGGCCTTCAAAGACCTCTCCGTCAAATCTGACACCTGAAACCGCTTGAATACGATCCCTTCAGCATCAAAGAGATAGAGGAGCTCATTGAGCCAGGCTACCAGTAAGGATTCTATGTCAGGAGCGTTGACCTGCACCTCATGGCACTCATCTTCTGCCACATCCTCCAGCTCCACAATTATGCTGAACATACCCTCGGCTACAGACGCAAATGCCTCCTCCAGATTCCTGCCGGTAGCCGAAATGCCAACATCGGCGGTGTGGTCAATTAGCTGGAAATCACCCAAACCTTCCCCCTTTGCACAATCTGATTATAACAAGAGGAGAATCTGAGGGACATTGAAACCCTGAAGGGTTTGAGCCTCGCTATGGGAAGAGGGGCGATGGTCAGGTCGAACAGGATAGGGAAGTCGTTAATAATATTGGAATGTTTATACTGACCACCCACTAGAGGGGGTGGCCTGAAGCCCATGCCTTCAGGCAGGGGTACAGAATCCTAATTTCGGGATAGCCTCTATTCTTTTGGAGCCATCCGACTTCGGTTCTCAAGAGCAAGGTTGCTCGGAGGAGTCCAGATGGCTAATCGGGGGCATCCTTATCCTTCACCTCGACCTTCGTCCGCTTGCGACCCGAGGTCTTATCTTGGGGCTCCATGCGCTCGATGGCCTTGTCCAGGAGGTCTCGCAAGGCGAGAAGCACCTCCTTGTTGGCGGTCTTCAGGTGATCGACGGTAGCCTCTGAGACTACTCGTAAGTTCTTCGGCCTGAACCTTAAGATATACTCCCCAGACTGATAATCTATTTCCAGAACCTTATCTGCCATACCGCCTCCTTTTGATTAAGACTTGCCTTTGCGAAAGCGCACCCTAAGAGAGCTCCCTTCCAGGAGGGCATCCTCTATGCCAAGACCTACAAGAATTCTTGGCAAAATTATATTGCGCCTATGTCTTCCTGCCTGAATAATCAGTTCATCACCGCTCTGCATCAAAGATATCTCATCCTTGGTAACAAAGGAGAGAGGTACCCTCAAGACTCGGAAGCTATCCTCTCGAGTGATAGTCTGGGATTGGCCTACATAGAATACCATGGTGGGGTCTTGTTCTTGAAAGATAA
Organism: Chloroflexota bacterium; assembly: GCA_016210665.1. Lineage (GTDB taxonomy): Bacteria > Chloroflexota > Dehalococcoidia > Lucifugimonadales > JACQTT01 > JACQTT01. The sequence goes on from JACQTT010000093.1 coordinate 5,125, forward strand.
GGTTGCCCATAGTTTCCAGAGTTTCTAGACCCACCACCTCTCGCTCCATCAAGGGGGCTGTTAGAATTGGCACAGGCGAGAAGCTTTCATTGATCAACACTAAATGGCGCTTCTGTGCCTCTTTCCACTTATCGAAGAACCTATCTCCCACAGCATCGGGTATAACGCGATTGCAAACCACCAGGTCGGTGTGATAACCATAGACGTTAAGATACGTAAACGTCCTCTGAGCCTCTCTAATTACCATCTTCTCAGGGTTCACTACCAGGCGCACCGAGGAGTGGTCGGGGTTGGTGAGAAGATTGCGCATCCTTTCCAGTTGACCATACAGAGTCTGGATAGTGTCAAAGACCCGAGCATCCGGTATAGGCAGGTTCAGTATGCCCTTCGCCACAGGAGCTATGGCAAGAGCCACCTTGCGCTCTATGGGAAAGAGGCGCCGCATGTACCAGCGAGCCATGTCCGGAAAGCTGAGGAGTCTCAAGGTCTCCCCGGTGGGAGCGCAGTCCACTATTAGCAGATCATAGCTCTTCTCTTCATAGTACCGATTGATATTTAGAAGTCCTACCAACTCCTCCATACCAGGCAGAACTGCCAGCTCCTCGGCCACCACATCGTCTGCCCCCTGCCATTGCATTAGGGCTCTCAGCCAATCTTTAACCGTGCCCCAGTAGGTGTTCATCTCCTGGAATATATCTATCTCCTGACCCCACAGATTATCGGCCAAGGGGGTTGGCGAACTACCCAGGCGTGTGTCAAAGGAGTCGGCAAGGCTGTGGGCTGCATCCGTGCTCATTACCAGGGTACGATAGCCCATCTTGGCGGCGACCAGGCCGGTAGCAGCGGCCACGCTGGTCTTGCCTACTCCGCCTTTTCCTGTATAAAGGATTATACGCATTTCAACAGACTCCCTTGTCATTTCATTATACGTAACTCGATGTACATGGGGCAAGGTAGCCTTTGTTCTGGTAAAATGGGGGTTGAAGGGTGATTTGATGATCCGAGAACAGCTCACTATCGAGGTTTTTGAGGAGTTTGAATCTCTAGTTTCAGAGGAAAAGCTCAGGAGAGCCTTGGAGGAGTCCCTGTCTCTAATGGCTGCAAAGGATAAGGGAAGCCTGGGTTTGGTTATTGCCAACGATGAAACAGTTCAACAGCTGAACCGAGAGTACAGAGGCTTGGATGAGACCACCGATGTGTTATCCTTCTCCCCCTTTCATTCAGGCAAGTACTACGGCGATGATAATGACAAGCCCGCCAGTTCCCTTGGGAATGATTCCTTTATACTGCCTCCCGACGAGAGCCCTCCCCTGGGCGAAATTATCATCTCCTACCCCCAGGCTAAGCGTCAGGCCCACGAAGCGGGCCACTCCGTGGAGGAAGAGCTTACCTTCCTGGCAATTCACGGTCTTCTGCACCTTCTGGGTTACGATCATAAGGAGCCGACAGAAGAGCGCTCAATGATGGAAAAGCAAACCCAAATACTGGCCCGATTGATGCCGTGAGGATTTCATGAACTCTCAGGTGTTCTACAGAAAGTGGCGTCCCAAGAGGCTGGAGGAGGTCGTGGGTCAGGAGCCGGTGGTCCAGACCCTGAAGCAGGCCGTGATCCAGGGGCGAACCGCCCACGCCTATCTCTTCTGTGGCCCACGAGGGACGGGGAAGACTAGCACAGCTCGCCTGTTGGCCAAGGCGGTGAACTGCCTGGACGTTCTGGAGGGAGAGCCTTGCAACGCCTGTTCCATGTGCCAGGCCGTAAACGAAGGCAAGGCTCTGGGCATCATCATCGAGATCGATGCAGCCAGCCATCGGGGCATAGATGACATACGAGCCTTGCAAGAGAAGGTCTTTATTTCCCAATCGGCCAGGTATAGGGTCTATATCATAGACGAAGTCCACATGCTAACCGAGCCTGCCTTCAACGCGTTGTTGAAGACCCTGGAGGAGCCTCCACCATACAAGATCTTTGTGCTGGCGACCACGGAGCCTCAGAAGGTTCCCTTGACCGTGATCTCCCGCTGCCAGCGATTCGACTTTCGGCGCATTCCTCTGGATGCCATAGTAGGACGACTGGAGAGGCTCTGTCTGGAAGAAGGAATCAAGGTCGAAGCCGAAGCCCTTCGGGCAATCGCCAGGGCGGCGGGGGGCAGCCTCAGAGACGCCGAAAACATCCTGGAGCAACTTGCGGTGTCCTACGGCTCCCCATTAAGCTTGGCTCAAGCACGCAGTCTATTAGGCATAGGTGATGATGAGAAAGCCCTGGAGCTGGTAACCTATATCATGAAAGGCCAGATTAAGGAGGGACTGATCCTGATTAACCAGGTTGCTAGTGAGGGAAAGGACCTGCGTCAGCTACACCGGGGAGCGGTGGAGCATTTGAGGGCTGCTCTGTTATTGAAGGCAGGGATTACCGAGTCTATGGGGTATACCTCGGATACAGTGGCAACGCTAGAGTCCCTAGTAAGGAGCACCTCTATGGAGAGGATTCTTCAAGGTGTGAAGACCTTTGGCCAGGTAAACCTTCGCCAGGACAGCGCATCGCCCCTACCCCTGGAGCTAGCCTTGTTGGAGGCCACCTCCGATTCTCAGAATAGCTATGTAGAGAAGGCCCCCATGGACAAAAAGATGGTGGGATTAGAGAAGAGATCAGAGGTTGAGCCTACTCCACAAAGGAGAATCACGCCTCTTGACGTTCCCAAGAAGAGGGTGGGCGTCGAGGAGATTCCAGGCTCTTCTGGTAGCCCTTTCCAATCCAACTCCAATGATTCACCTGTTCAGGAGCCATCTGTAAAGACGCCAGCCTTTCCCCAAGGGGTCATACCTTCCAGCCAGGCTCAATCCCCTGCTCCGGAACCCTCTATGGACAGCGCCTCTAATCTTACGGGCGTCTCCGATGCCCAGGCACAGCTGGAGAAGCAGTGGGACTCTCTGGTAAAATCCTTGAGTCGCTACAAAGGCAAGCGGTTCTTCCTGGGCGCCCTTCTCAAAGCCTGCAAGGCAAGGGAGATAAATCTGGACCGCCTTATCCTGAAATTCGGTCATCCCTCTCACAAGGAGCGCATGGAAGAGGAGTTGGGCGATCCCCAGACCCGCAGAGCCCTGGAAGAGAGCATTCTCAAGAGCGTGGGTACATCATACAAGGTGGATCTAGCCCTTACGGATGACGCCGTCAATGGCCCCACCAAACCCTCGGCTCAGAGTCATCTGGTGAGGGCAGCATTGGCCATGGGAGCCAGGATTATAGAAGAGGAAGGGGAGCAGACATGAACAAGAATATGTTGCGGCAGGCTCAGCAGCTCCAGGCACGCCTGGCCAGGATCCAGGAGGAGCTAGAATCGGCTACGGTAGAGGCCACGGCCGGAGGAGGAGTGGTAAAGGCTGTAGTCACCGGCCATCTGAGAGTCAAGTCTGTGGAGATCTCGACCGAGGTGGTGAATCCCGAAGATGTGGAGATGCTCCAGGACCTGGTCACCGCCGCCGTCAACGAGGGGCTGGAGAAGGCCCAGCAGATGGCCGCCCAGCGCATGAGCGCTATTACGGGGGGACTAAAGATACCGGGGCTGATGTAGGCCCACGTTCATTACGAGGTCTTAATATGACTATGGCACTAGCGAGACCCCTTACCTATGCCGTATCTGCGCCCATTGCCTCACCTCGGAAGGGGAAAGGCAAAATACCGGCCGAGGCCCTGCGCTACTTCTCCGAGGGCGTGGCCCTGGGACAACTGGGCAAGCACCAGGAAGAGCTGGCGGCCTATGATGAGGCCCTGAGGCATCGAGAGGATTTCCCCGAGGCGTGGTACAACAGGGGCGTGACCCTGGGACAACTGGCCAAGCACCAGGAGGCCCTGGCGGCCTTTGATGAGGCCCTGAGGTATCGAGAGGATTTCCCCGAGGCGTGGTACAACAGGGGCGTGACCCTGGGACAACTGGGCAAGCACCAGGAGGCCCTGGCGGCCTTTGATGAGGCCCTGGGGTATCGAAAGGATTACCCAGAGGCGTGGTACAACAGGGGCGTGGCCTTGTGGGAACTGGGCAAGCACCAGGAGGCCCTGCTGGCCTTTGATGAGGCCCTGGGGTATCGAAAGGATTACCCAGAGGCGTGGTGCAACAAGGGCGTGGCCCTGGGGCTTATGGGCAAACACCAGGAGGCCCTGGCGGCCTTTGGGCGGGCCTATGAGTTCAGAGATAGGCTAGCCGATGGAGGAGCGAATTTGTACAGGCTTTGGGCCCTTGACTCTTTAGCCCACGCCCTTGATGGGCTGCTCAACCAGAACATCCGGGCCTTTGAGGAGGGGGGACTGAAATACATTGACATCTTCGAAAAGTCCCAGCGGGACGGCCCCGACTTTGTCGGGGTGGTGGAGGATACCCTGGCCCAGCTCAAGGCCAGGCTGAAGAAGAGAAAGGAGCAAAAGGCATTTGAGGAGCTGGAGGTCTTCATCCGACTGATGAAGATAAAAGACCCCTTTGAGGGCTGGAAGGCCCTGGGCAAAGAGATAAGCAAGGTGTGGCCCAAGGGCCACTCGGTGAGGAAGGCCGTTCGGGAGATGCGAAGGTGACGGAGAATATAGTCATAGATACCATGGTATTCATCCTTACTCTGGTAGATGGAAGCAAACTAAACGATGAGGAAAAGAAACAGCGACCTTTGGTATTGAAATATATGGATGGACTCGAGAAAGGGGACTATCTAGTACACTTACCAAGGATATCTGTGACAGAGATTTGTGGTGTCGCCAGGTGGAAGGGAGGAGAGGGCCCGGCGATAGCCGTAAAGAATAGGCTGTCCCAATGGGTTAGTATGGGACTAATAAAGTTGTATGACTTGGACGAGGACAGAATGTGGGCGGCTTCTGATTTGGCTATTAAGCACAACCGTTCCAAGAATAGCTCCCTCTCTGCACCCGATGCCGTTCTCATTGGTCTTGCTGAAGAGCTAAATACAAACCTCATAACTTTTGAAAAATATTTTCTATCAGTCTCACCTAAAGCGGAAATACCCGCATGAGCACTTCGGCCTTTTTCCCCGGCGCCACCCCAGCGGCCCGCCTGATAGAGGAGCTCCACAAGCTGCCGGGCATCGGCCCCAAGACCGCCCAGCGCCTCACATACTATCTCATCCGTATGCCTTCAGAGGAGGCCCGCTCTCTGGCCGAGGCTATCCTGGCGGTGAAGGAACGCATCGTCCTATG
>JACQTT010000094.1 GCA_016210665.1 Chloroflexota bacterium
CGCTCAACGATGTTGGCCATGGTGAAGGTTTTGCCGCTGCCGGTCACTCCCAGCAGGGTCTGATGGCGATAGCTCTTGGCCAGGCCCTCGACTAGCTTATCTACGGCTTGGGGCTGGTCCCCGGTTGGCTTAAAGTCTGAGACGATTTTGAATTGAGGCATGGCAACATAACAGGTAGGCTTCTTTGGGCACTAAGCGCTTTTCTACGGGGTCAACGGTCAACAAAAAGGCCTCCAAGGCATGGGATCCGATCAAAGGTGGTGCACCAGGGGAGCCGAAAAGGCAAAGGATAGGGCCCCTTGTTCCGTCCAGTTCCGCTTCAACCTGACCCATAGCCCAACGTTCTTCTTGTCCGTTTGCCAAACGTACCTGAATGGTGCGGATTGGTGTTACTCCCAGTCCCGCGAGCAAGGGTGCCGGGAAGCTGCTGAAAGTCGCACCAGTATCTACGACAGCTTGTACGGTTTCCCTTCGTTGGCCCAAGGCATCAAACAAGGTGATGGGATGCTGAAAAACACCCATGATTCAACAACACCTCCAACTCAATATAGTAGGGAGTTTCCTATTCCCTGGAAAGGTCACCCAGGCGCCAACCTCTGTAGGGCCTCTCTTACCCGCTCTTCCAGGGGCAAGTCAGACTCTTTATCCATGGCGAAGACGGCGGAGCGGGCTTCGGCAGAGGTGTACCCCAAGGCCACCAGGGCAGCGACGACTTCCCCCTGGGAAGAGGTTTCCGAGACCAAAGTCCACTCCTTCTTCAGCTTACCCCTCAGCTCCAGGACCAGGCGGCTGGCCATCTTCTTTCCCACGCCGGGCACATGGTCAAAAGCCTCCACGTCGCTGCTAGAGATGGCCGCAGCCAGGGACTCGGGAGTAAAGGAGGAGAGGATATTAAGAGCAAGGCGAGGGCCGACGCCATTGACGCCCAGAAAGAGCTCAAACAGCTGGCGTGCATGCTCTGAGGTAAAGCCAAAAAGAGACAACTCGTCCTCTCTCACTCTAAGATATGTAAAGAGTTGTACTGTAGTGCCCAGGTGCCCCAGCTCTTCTATGGAGGAGCCGGGGACATGGACCTGTAGGCTTATGCCTCCGAGCCTGACCACTATCCAGTCAGCGCCTATGGCCTCCAAGGTGCCTCTAATGGAAGTAATCATAGGGAAGATTCTATCTGGTCATTGACCATGATTAACCGCTGCTCCTGAAGGTGATGGCTGTGACATATGGCCACTGCCAGGGCGTCTGTAGCATCGATAGGCTCTGGCAGATAGGACAGGCCTAAGTGTACCCGTACCATCTCTTGCACCTGCTCTTTAGAGCCACCGCCATAGTCGGCCACGGACTGTTTTACCTGGCGAGGGGAATAGGTGAAGGCCGGGACACCAAAGTGTGCCGCCGCAATTAGCGCGACGGCCTCGGCCTGCCCGACGGCCATCGCCGACCGGACGTTTTTGGCTACAAAGGGCTCCTCTACTGCCAGGGCGTTGGGTTGCCAGTAGCTCACTAACTCCAGGATCTGGCTATACAGAGCGTACAGTCTATCAGGCAATGGATCTGACCTTGCAGCCGTCAGGACGCCGCAGGAGAGGAGCTTTAGCTCCTCTCCTTCTTCCTGTATTACCCCGAAGCCCATTCTGACGGTGCCGGGGTCTAATCCTAAAATACGCATAGCTTAAAGAGTAAGCAGGGCTAGCTAGGCTTCCACCCTGTACCTTTCTAGCACCTCGTCTGGGAAGTCGGCGTTGCAGTAAACTCGCTGGACATCTTCGAGCTCCTCCAGACGGTCCAAGAGGCGCAGGGTCTGTTCTGCGGTGTTAGCATCCAAAAGGATAGTGCTCTTGGGCACCATCGATAGCTCCGCAGAGATTATCTTTGCCTCTTGTCGCTCGATAGCTTTGCGAAGGGCCTCTAATGCTTCAGGAGAAGAGTACAGCTCCAGAGTAGAATCTTCTATCTTGAAGTCTTCGGCGCCGGCGTCTATGGCCAGCATCGCCATCTCTTCGGCCCTTTCCATCTCAGTTTCGACAAGGACGACTCCTTTGGGCTCGAAGAGCCAGGCTACGCAGCCGCTCTCTCCCAGAGCGGCGCCGCTACGGGAAAAGGCAAATCGAACCTCGGAGGCCGTACGATTGCGGTTAGGAGTAAAAGCCCTGAGCATAACAGCCGTGCCCCCTGGGCCATACCCTTCGTAGATGACCTCTTCCAGGCGCTCTTGAAGGCCACCCTCTCCTGTGCCCTTCTTTATGGCTCGCTCTATGTTTTCTTGAGGCATGTTGCTATCCCGGGCCTTCTGAATGATCAGACGCAGGTGAACATTCATATCCGGACTGCCTCCGCCCATCCTGGCGGCGACGGTAACCTCTCTAGCCAGCTTGGTAAAAAGTTGTGCCCGTCGGGCGTCGGTTACACCCTTTTGGTGTTTGATTGTCGCCCATTTAGAGTGACCAGACATGGCTCGCCTCGAATATCGATTATCAAGGGGTTTCTACAGCAATTCTATCACTCTGGTGAATGTGGGTCAAAAGGTATGGTGGATAGGACACCACTCCGCCTGCTTGATTTCGCACTATGCGCTGTGTATACTATAGTTAGCGGACAAGGTTATGACTTACGAAATCAACTCACCATTCAGATACGCAGGAGGCAAGTTCTACGCTCGCAAGCTGATTCTTGAACACTTTCCCCCGCACACCAATTACATCGAGCCGCTAGCTGGCGGCGCCTCTCTTTTCTTTGCAAAGCAGAAGGCTAGAAAGAATTGGCTGAACGATACTGATAGTGACGTCATGAATTGTTTTGCGATAATCAGGGACTATCCAGAAGACTTAATAGAAAGACTGAAAGACGAGAAGGCTACAAAAGAGAGACACAGCTATTATAAGAAGGAGTTTGAACCAACGACTGATTTAGACAGGGCTGTTAGGTGGTTCTATCTGAATCGCACCTCCTACTCTGGCATAATGAACATGCAGAATTGCTATTGGGGTTACGGTGATAAGTATAGTATGCGTCCAGAGAACTGGCCTAGAAATATTCGGCGTGTCTCGGCAAAGCTTCAAGGTGTAAAGCTCACCTCACTTGATTTCGAAACAGTCATAAAAGAGGCAGAAGATGAAGCTTTCTTGTTCATTGATCCGCCGTATTTCAACCGTGACCAAGATAAGTTCTACACGCACTCATTCACACGGGAAGACCATTTCAGGCTTTGTGACGTGCTCAGAAGACATAAGGACAACGTAAGGTTCCTGCTTACTTACGACAACAGTCCCGAAGTCAAAGAACTATACCAATGGGCAAATATGATACTGGAAAAGGAATGGAATTACACGATAAACAGAACAGACGACCAGAAAAACCACACTGCCCGAAAGGGCACTAGGTATAAAGGCAAGGAGTTCTTCATACTGAACTACAGCATGCAATTACCCCTGAATGCTCAGTTATGAAGTTAAGAGACGCCTGAAGAGGTTGACGGATTCTTCTATCAGCACCCAAGGGCTTGTTGGCTTGTTTGTCTTGGCATCGAATCGGATGACCGGATAATTGGGAACAAAACCGCAATTCGTCTTGTTCTTACACCCCTTCCTGCTACAAACTATTCCTGTGTTAGACCTTGCTGCAAGGTCTTGAGTCCTAGCAATATAGATGGTGCGGAAGGCAAAGTCCCTGAGGTCTTCTTCACTCGAAACTCTAAGCTTCTGTATGAATCCCTCTTCGGTTTTTGTAGGCTCCCATTCGTAAAGCCCTGTCTTCTTATCAGTCCTATAGAATGCATTCCCGATTGAACTCACCACAATGTCAAAATCTGCTGGCACATATTGGTCATTGTGAACCGAGAGCGATTCTTCACTCACACCTAGCTTTGGAGCAACCTCCTTTACTTTGGCAACTCCGAGTGTTCGGCTTCGCATACATTTCACTCTGATTTCGCTGTGTCCAGCGGGAAACAAACGGTATCCTTCCTTCTTTGCAAGCTTGCACTCAAGACGTATTACTTTGCCTGTTCGTTTGTGGAACACTCTAATATCTGTGTCGTGAAAGCTCGTCTCTCCACGCATCGTTGCCTTGCTAACTATCCACTCATTCTTGGGAAGAGACTCTTGTAAACCAATCATCACCGTAAATTCGAAAGCCTTACCGCGAATCATGGGTAGTACTTTGGGCTCATAGAGTATTTCGGCCAGATACAGAATCGGTATATTGTATTTCTGGCAATATTCTTCTACTTTCTGCTGCCAATTGATATTCATAGACTACAAATCCTTGAAGAAATGGCTGATGCTTAGGTCAAGAGCTTTGCATATCTTTTCTATGCTTTCGAGGGTTATGTTCTTCTCTGCTCTTTCTATCATTCCAATGTAAGTGCGGTGAACCCGTGCGCGTGCTGCTAGCTCTTCTTGAGAGATGCCGAGCTTCACACGCTCCTCACGTACTTTGTTCCCGAACTTGATTATGATTTCACTGCTCATCAGGATGCAGGACATAATATAGCCACCTGCTAACTAAACTTCTACATACTAGAGTTAGCAGCAAACCAGCAGCGCGCCCGGCGCCGTTAGCCCGGAGACCCTCTACACCCCAGATCCAACAACCCTTCGCATTGAAAACTCTTCGTGGGTTACATATAATCCCCGATAGGAGGGGAAAGTGCTCAAGAACTTTAGCTGCGGACTTCTACGACACAACAACCTGGGCGAGACCGTGACCCTGGCCGGCTGGGTACATCGGCGGCGGGATCACGGCAATCTCATATTTATAGACCTCAGAGACCGCGATGGGTTAGCCCAGGTTGTCTTCAATCCGGAGATCGCGCCGCAGGCGCACAAGGTAGGAGAGGCGCTGAGGAACGAGTGGGTGATACAGGTTTCGGGAGAGGTAGTTCCTAGACCCAAGGGGACAGAGAATCCCAACCTTCCTACAGGAGAGATAGAGGTCATTGCCAAAGAGGCCCATGTCCTCAATGCCTCCAAGACTCCACCCTTCTACATCAACGAAGATGCAGAGGTGGACGAGTCCCTGCGCCTAAAATATCGCTATCTTGACTTACGCAAGCCTCGCATAAGGGATAACCTCATCCTACGCCATAAGGTAGTCAAGTTCATCCGAGACTTCCTGGATAAGCGGGGGTTCCTGGAGATAGAGACTCCCATCCTTATCAAAAGCACGCCCGAGGGAGCCAGAGACTATCTGGTGCCCAGCCGCCTCTATCCCGGGCAATTCTATGCGCTACCCCAGTCCCCCCAACAGTTGAAACAGCTTCTGATGGTGGCCGGGATGGAACGCTACTTCCAGATCGCCCGCTGCTTCCGCGATGAAGACCTGCGAGCCGATCGCCAACCCGAGCATACTCAACTAGACCTGGAGATGAGCTTTGTAGAGCAGGGCGACATTCTAGCCCTTATAGAGGAGCTTTGCACAGCCCTGGTGGAAACCCTTACTCCTAATAAGCGAATGTTGAAGCCTTTTCCACATATTACCTACAGCCAATCCATGGATAAGTATGGCACAGACAAACCAGACCTACGTTTTGGCCTGGAGATGGCTGACTTATCTGACGTGGCTGCCCGTTCTCAATTTAAGATCTTTCACTCTGTCCTGTCCCAGGGAGGTATAGTTAAAGGCTTCAATGCACCAGGATGTGCCCAATACTCTCGGCGCCAGCTGGATGAGATCACCGAGTTTGCCAAGGCCAGGGGTGCCCAAGGCCTGATTACTATCGCCCTGGAAGGTGATGGAGGGTCTGTAAGCGATATGACTCACGAGCAGATCAGGTCTGTGCTGGCTCATTACGTCTCCATAGAAGACGTTAGGGAGATGGCAAACCGGTTGAAGGCCAAGATAGGAGACCTGCTCCTATTGGTTGCTGGCCCTGCGAAAGCAACTAACCTGGCCCTGAGCCATCTACGCCACGAGATGGGCCACCGCCTGGGATTAGCCGACCCCAACCTCCTAGC
>JACQTT010000005.1 GCA_016210665.1 Chloroflexota bacterium
GGCCCTTCAGCAATGGGAGCGGGTCTATAACAACATCCGTCCTCACCAGGCTCTGGGCTATCTCACTCCCATCCAGTTCCTCTCTAAAAGACAAATCCAAAAAGAGGAGGCAAAGTGTCACTAATCTACTGGACGAGTACATTCACTTGCATTTTGGGTAGGCCTGTGCTATCGTGCTATGTTGCGGTAACAATTCAGAGGCACTAAGTGCGGTCGTTATGCTAGATGACTATTTCCGCCAGTATGGTCTCATAGTAATACTCTCGGTTATCGCCGTTATTATCCCCACCAGTATGATCGCCGTCTCTTGGTTTCTCTCCGTTATCAAGATACGCCCTACTAATCCCAATCCTGTAAAGCTCAGCATCTACGAGTGTGGAATGGAGACCATAGGTCCTCGGTGGAACCAGTTCAACTTTCGTTATTATTATTTCGCCCTTCTCTTCGTCCTCTTTGATGTAGAGACTGTTTTTCTTTACCCCTGGGCAGTACATTTCAGGAAGCTAGGTCTTTTCGCCCTCATTGAGATGGGTGTATTTATCGGCATCCTGGTTGTAGGGTGGGTATATGCCTGGCGTAAGAAGGCTCTTGAGTGGAGGTAAACGTGTTGGACGGAAGCGATACTAACTTAGAACGCCCCTCCCCCCTCTATTCGTTGACGTGGGATCTAGATAGAACCGAAGGCGAGACGATCAATCGTCTCAAGGCGTCCAGCACTGAGCCTTTAGCAGAACCTCTCTTGGAAGTCCCCGATGACGTGCATCGAAATATCGCCATTACCTCTGTCGATGCCCTGCTGAACTGGAGTCGAAAGTCTGCCATGTGGCCTTTGACCTTTGGCCTGGCTTGCTGCGCCTTTGAAATGATAGCCAGCGCTATGTCCCGCTTCGACATATCTCGCTTCGGCATGGAGGTCATGCGAGCCTCGCCTCGTCAGGCAGACCTGATGATAGTTGCCGGGACGGTTACCTGGAAGATGGCCCCGGTCATAAGGCGCATCTACGACCAGATGCCTGAGCCTAAATGGGTTATATCCATGGGGGTTTGCGCCACTAGTGGCGGCCCCTATTACGAATGTTATAGCGTGGTCCCTGGGGTGAATCACATCGTTCCGGTGGATGTTTACGTCCCAGGCTGTCCACCTAGACCCGACGCCCTCCTCTACGGCATCATGCAGCTACACGAGAAGATAAAGCGCTACAGTATCTCCAAGAGCAGGTGAACAGGCAGATAATGACCACCTCTCTATCGGGTCAAGAGCTCTCCCAGATTGTTAGCGAGGCTGTCCCGGATTCCGTCGCGGAGTGGAATGAAAGGGACATCTTCATAAAGCCCGAGAGTTGGTTGAAAGTGGCACGGCTCCTGAAAGAGAAGGCCGAGCTAGACTTCGCCTTTTTGAACGCCGTTACAGTGGTAGATTACATCGAGTTTTTTGAGGTGGTTTATCACTTGACCTCACTGCGGCATAACCATAGCGCCGTTATCAAGATGCGCTGCTATGGTAGAGAAGAGCCCGCTGTGCCTTCTGTGGTATCGATATGGCAGGGAGCCGATTTTCAGGAGAGGGAAGCCTGGGACCTGATGGGTGTACGCTTCGATGGACATCCCAATCTCAAGAGAATCATGCTGTGGGAGGGCTTCCCTGGACACCCCCAACGAAAGGATTTTCTCAGGTAAAGGCAGATAGCCATGACCTTGAAGACGGAACCCGTAACAATCAACATAGGCCCTCAGCATCCTAGTACCCACGGCGTGTTCCGAATGAGGGTTACCTTCGATGGTGAAGTAGTAGTGGATGTGGAACCGGTTCTCGGTTATTTACACAGGGGCTCGGAGAAGCTGGCCGAGGAGAGGACCTATACCCAGGTAGTGACTCTAACCGACAGGCTGGACTATGTAGCCTCAATGTCGAATAACCTGGCCTATGTCTTGACGGTGGAAAAGCTGGCGGGCATCAAACCTCCGGACAGGGCTATGTACCTGCGAGTGATTGCAGCGGAGTTGATGCGTATAGCCAGCCACCTTGTGTTTACCGGGTTCTGGCTGAATGATTTAGGTGCTTTGGCCACTCCTTTGATGTACTGCTTCAGAGAGCGTGAGAAGATATTGGATCTCTTTGAGATGCTATGCGGTGCCCGAATTACTCTTAGCTACATGCGGCCTGGAGGGGTATTCCAGGATGCCCCAGAGGACTTCTGGCCAGCCCTGCACAGATTCCTCGAGGAGATGCCGAACTATATAGATGAATATGAGGGATTGATAACGGGTAATGAGATAGTCCTGGTAAGGGCTAAGAACGTTGGTATTTTGTCGGCGGAGAAAGCTGTCAACTCCTCTATAAGCGGTCCGATTCTGCGCGCCAGCGGTGTCGAATGGGACTTACGCAAGGCAGACCCCTACGAAATATATGATAGGGTAAAGTTTAATATACCTTTTGGAGGCGTAGGCGATAACTTCGACAGATACTTCGTGCGTGTTCAGGAGATGAGGGAGAGCCTGAAAATCATCGAGCAGTGCGTAGAGCAGGTAGAGCCAGGACCTGTACGGTCCGAGGTGCCATTTCTGGTTCGGCCTCCTAAAGGTGAAGCCTATGGAAGGGTAGAAGCGCCCAAGGGAGAGTTGGGTTTCTATCTGGTTAGCGATGGCGGCATAGCTCCCTATAGATGTAAAATCCGTTCTCCCTCTTTTATTAACCTTACCATTCTGCGGGACATACTCGTCGGGTGGAAGTTAGCAGACATGATCGTTACTTTTGGCACTATAGACATCAATATGGGCGAGGTAGATCGCTAGTGCTGGAAGGGAATGCTATATTCAGGAACATCTACTGCCTGCTTGCCGGCAACGAAGGCAATGCCGCTTACTGTACCCCCCTCGCTCCTGGACAATATGGTTACGCCGGGGTGAAGTTTGGCCTGCTGCCCCACGGCTGGGAGTGGGTGGCCTATTTCGTGGCAGGTTTTATAATCGTTTTCATGGTGGTGAACGCCATTATGCTCTCTACCGCCCTTTATACCTGGTTTGAGCGCAGGGCCATCGGAAGATTTCAAGCCCGTATAGGACCTAACAGGTGGGGACCCTTTGGTCTGCTACAACCCATCGCCGACCTGTTGAAAATGCTCCTTAAGGAGGACACCGTTCCCAAGGATGCCGACCGTTGGGTGTTCAATATCGCCCCCATTGTGATGTTTGTGCCAATGTTATTGATCTTTGCAGTGATACCCTTTGGGAAGAGCTCCTATATTGCTAACCTGAACATTGGGATCTTATTCATTATTTCGGTAACGACGGTAAGCGCCCTGGCCATATTCATGGCCGGCTGGGCCTCGGCGAACAAGTACGCCATGTTTGGCGCCGTGAGAGGAGTCGCTCAGCTTGTCAGCTACGAGGTTCCTATGGTGCTTTCTATCGTCGGCGTAATTTTGCTTTCCGGCTCTCTTTCTACCATCAGCATTGTGGAGTCCCAGCGCCTGCCCTTCCTGCTGCTTCAACCCCTTGGTTTCCTGATTTTCTTGCTGGCAGCGTCGGCAGAGATGAACCGCACTCCCTTTGACCTGATTGAGGCTGATTCAGAAATCGTAGCCGGGTACCACATAGAATACAGCGGTATGAAGTGGGGGGTTCTCCAGGCGGCTGAGTTCGCTGCCCCTCTAGCTACGGGAGCAATAATGGCCACCCTCTTTCTACAGGGATGGCGGGGCACATTTCTGCCCTCTCACCTCTGGTTCTTGCTTAAGGTTTTCTCGATAGTCTTCCTTTTGCTGTGGATCAGGGCTACCTTACCTCGATTCAGGGTGGACCAGATTATGGGTTTCGCCTGGAAAGGGCTTTTTCCGTTGGCACTAATCAACCTCTTCGTTACCGCCATTGAAGTATTGATATGGCCGCTACCAAACACAGGCCAGCTTTGGTTAATGGTAGGCATAAACTGGATAGTTGCCGTTGTATCTATAGTTGCTTTTGCCAATATACTGGGCCAGCGCAGCTTTAGGAGACTTCGACCAAGGACCTCTCCTCTGGCCGGCGTGACCTCGGAGGTTGGATAAATATGTACGGATTGGGAATTCTTCAGGGCTTGACGGTCACCTTCAAGAATCTGATGCGCAAGCCCTTCACCATTCAATACCCAGAGGAGAGGATTCCACAGCATCCCAGATTTCGCGGTGAGGAGTTTACCTGGTATGAGGAGCGGTGTACAGGCTGCGCTAGCTGTGCCAAATACTGCCCTCTGGGAATAATAAAGATTGTTACCCACCCGGGCAAAACGAATATGCAGGAAGGGGACTACTACGCTATTGATGTGTTTGATATTGACATTGGGCGGTGCATGTTCTGCGGTCTGTGCGTGGAGGCCTGTCCCTACGATGCTCTCTTCATGGGAAGCGGCTTTGAAGAGGGCCAATATAGGAGGCAGGACTTGGTAATACCGGTAGATAGGCTGAGGAAGGCCTCCAAGCGCCCCAGCACATGGTTTAGGCCCCAGCTTGAAGATAAAGGTTATAACCCCCACACGGGTAAGGAGCTATCGTGGAGGCAAGTTGGTCGGCATCAGCAGCCGAGCCAAGAAGACTTGAAGGAGAAATGGGCTGAGAGATGACCCAACCTATTGAAACATCCCTCTTCGCCACCATTCTTTTCTGGGTAATTGCGACAACAAGCGTAGTAGCAGCCATTGCAGTAGTCCAGGTCAGAGACATCTTCAAGGCTGCTCTGTTTCTGGTTCTCTCCTTTCTGGGAGTGGCGGGTTTATTCGTCCTTCTGAGAGCCGAGTTTCTGGCAGTAGTTCAGGTTCTTATATATGTAGGCGCTATCTCGATTCTCATCATCTTTGCCATACTGCTGACTCGGGATGTCCAGCAGGGAAATCCAAGCAACAGGCTTCGGTTGCCTGCTCTGGGGCTGTCAGGGCTGCTTCTAGCGGCAATAGCTTTTGTGGCTGCAAGAACCGATTGGAGTCTTCTAGATAACGCGACCTTGTCTCCTGCCACAAGCGAAAAGGTCTCAGCCGTTTATGCCAACACCATTCCCTGGATTGCCCAGCTTCTATTGCAAGACTTTGTTCTCCCCTTCGAGGCAGCTTCGGTTTTGCTTTTGGCGGCCATCATAGGGGCCTTAGTTATTTCACGAGAGCGGTGACGACTTGAATCTGGAGAACATTCTTATTCTCTCCGGCATAATCTTTTGCATCGGCCTTTATGGAGCCCTATCCAAGAGGAGTATGATAACTATCCTTATGTCCATAGAGCTGATGTTCAACGCGGTGAACATCGCTGCTGTGGCTTTTTCCAGGTATGTTGTACCGGCTCGCCTGGCCGCTAATGCAGCTTCTACCGACGAGAAGGTGCTGCAATTCCTGATGACTGGGCAGATCTTCGCCATTTTCATCATCACCGTCGCTGCCGCTGAGGTAGCCTTGGGACTGGCCATCGTCATAGCAGTTTATCGAAACAGAGAAACGGTGGACGTGAGCCAGGTCAATCTCATGAAGCATTAGACGAATATGTGGATTGATTACAAGAGAGCCCCAAACCTGATGATTGCCGAGATGTGGAAAGACCTTCTGGAGGGAGAGGGTCTGCCTGCGAAGATCATACCAGCGGAGGGGGATATAAGGACGTGGGGAGAACGGGTTCCCTTTCGTATCCTCGTCCCCAAAGCCAGAGAGCACGTTGCGGATGAGATATTAAGGAAACTATAGAAGATGCAGATTCCAGAGCTTGCGGCATGGTTCATTTTCCTCCTCCCCTTGGGCTCCTTTCTGGTTATAATCTTTATCATCAGGCCCTTCTTTAACCAGCATTCCAAGGCAGCAGGATATGTTACCATCTTGGCCATTGCTGCGGCTCTGGTCCTCTCGGCCTGGGCGCTGCAATCTACCCTGGGCCACGATGATCCCATAGGTTGGGAACCTCATTCCTGGCTTAACCTTGGGGACCTGCCCTTACGCCTGGGCATTCTCATGGATCCTCTCACCAGCATCATGGTTGTCGTGGTCAGCGGAGTCAGCCTGATGGTTCAGATATACTCCCTGGGATACATGAGGGGAGACTCGGGATATGACCGCTATTTCGCTTACATGTCCTTATTCACCGCTTCCATGCTGGGTCTTGTCATGGCCAGCAACATAGTTCAACTCTATGTCTTCTGGGAGCTGGTAGGGCTGTGTTCATACCTGCTTATCGGTTTCTGGTACCACAGGCCTGCGGCAGCGGCGGCGGCAAAGAAGGCCTTTATCGTTACTCGTCTAGGGGACTTCGGGTTTCTTTTAGCCATTCTATACCTCTTTTTCAATGCTGGGACCTTCACTTCCCAGACTCCACCCCTGAACCCTCTGGAGATTTCGGACATATACCAGGCTGCCAAATTGGGCATTCTCGGCAGCGGGGTCGTTACCTGGCTAGCCATAGGTATTTTCGCCGGAGCTGTAGGCAAGTCTGGGCAGTTCCCTCTTCATACGTGGCTCCCCGACGCTATGGAAGGCCCAACGCCTGTAAGTGCCCTCATACACGCGGCTACCATGGTGGCGGCAGGAGTTTTCTTGGTGGCCCGCTTCTTCCCCCTTTTTGTGGAGTCGCCTACTGCAATGAACACGGTGGCTCTTATTGGAGGATTCACAGCGGTCTTCGCCGCGAGCATGGGCCTGGTGATGAACGACATCAAGCGAGTCTTGGCCTACTCCACTATCAGCCAGCTAGGATACATGATGCTGGCTCTTGGAATAGGGGCATACGGGGCGGCGATATTTCATCTATTCACCCACGCCTTCTTTAAGGCTCTCCTTTTCATGGGCGCCGGTAGTGTGAATCATGCTAGCGGCACCTTTGATATGCGCTACATGGGTGGACTGCGTAAGCATATGCCCTGGACCTATGCCACCTTCCTTATCGCCGGTTTAAGCCTCGCTGGCATATTCCCCATGGCGGGTTTCTGGAGCAAGGACGAGATCCTGTTAGAGGCTCTTAATAAAGGAGGAGTTGTTAGCTCTATAGTGTTCTGGCTAGCGTTAATAGGGGTGTTTATGACGGCCTTTTATATCTTTCGCGCTCTCTTTATGACCTTCGAGAGCGAATTCAGAGGTGGAGCCGAGGCAGAATCTAAGGGTCATGGCGAAGCTCACCCCGTTCATCTAAGAGAATCGCCGGCAGTGATGGTGCTTCCCATGGTCATCTTAGGTGCTGCCTCCCTCGGGGGCGGTTTCCTGGCGAATCCCACCACAGCCCTCGGCATAATACCTATTCACTGGATAAGCAACCATCTTTCTGCGGAGACTGTGGAGTTTCACGCCCCGGCCTTCAACATCGGGCTCGCCATCTTGTCCAGCTTGGTAGCTGTAGCGGGCATTGGCCTAGCATATCTTATGTACCACGCTCGGCGAGTCTCGGCAGAGAATATGGCAAGGCGGTTCAGACCTGCTTACACGCTCCTCTCCAAGAAATACTATTTCGATGAAGCCTACGAAGACTTTCTGACTACCAGGATTTTCTACAGGATGATTTCAGGTATCTTGGACTGGTGGGACAGGGCCGTGGTGGACGGTCTTGTAGATGGAGTAGGCTGGTTTGGAAGGAACACCGGAAGGGCTTTGGCCCTGTTGCAGACCGGTCAGGTGCAATCATACGGAGCCGGCATTTCTATAGGAATCTTGATTATCTTGGGAGTCTATTTCATCTGGGGTTAACGACAAAGGATTTAAGCTAAGTTAACTCAGGAGCTTATAAGTGTTCTCTGGTTGGCTAACAACTGTGGTATTTCTCCCCCTGGTTGGGGCCCTGTTAATCGCTCTCTTCATACGAAGAGATAGAGATGTGCGTAACTTTGCCGCAACAGTCTCAGTCGTAGAGTTCGTCCTGACGATTATCGTATTTTCTTTATACGACAAAAGCCAGCCGGGCGTTCAGCTTATAGACAAGTTTGAGAATTGGATACCCGTCGCCTCCTTCAGGGTGGAGTACTTCTTAGGTGTAGATGGTTTAAGCGCCCCATTGGTCCTTCTTACCGGTTTGCTGGGGATGTGCGCTGTCTTTGCGTCGTGGAACATCAAGCTGCGTGTTAAAGAGTACTTTGTCTGGCTGTTAGTGCTTCAGACGGCGGTAACCGGAGTCTTCGCATCTTTAGACTTTATCCTCTTCTTTATCTTCTGGGAGCTAGAGTTGATACCCATGTACCTCCTTATCTCCATCTGGGGAAGTGGACGTAAGGAGTATTCGGCTATGAAAT
This sequence comes from Chloroflexota bacterium, assembly GCA_016210665.1. Lineage (GTDB taxonomy): Bacteria > Chloroflexota > Dehalococcoidia > Lucifugimonadales > JACQTT01 > JACQTT01. The sequence goes on from JACQTT010000005.1 coordinate 8,218, forward strand.
TCCTTATATTTACCGTCTCTGGTAGCGCTTTCATGCTGGTCGGCATTCTTGTGCTCTTCTTCTCCACGGGTACCTTCAATATTGTAGAGTTGCCTCAGGCCATAGATAAGGCTCGACTCCTTCTGCCAGCCGGCGCCATATTCGCCCTCTTGTTTATTGCCTTCGCCATCAAACTGCCCGTGTGGCCGGTGCATACCTGGCTTCCCGATGCTCATACCGATGCTCCTACGGCGGTTAGCATTATGCTGGCCGGCGTCCTGCTAAAAATGGGGAGCTATGGAATGATAAGAATGAGTGTTACTATGTTCCCTCGCCTGACCACCGAGTTCTCCTGGCTCCTAGCTGCCCTTGCAGTGGTAAACGTGCTGTATGGTGCCGCGATTACCCTTCGTCAAAGCGATTTGAAACGGCTGATCGCGTACAGCAGCATCAGCCACATGGGGTACGTCTTGCTGGGAATCTCTTCGGTGGGAGCAGGTGTGGGTGCTATATCTCCAGTGGGTCTAACCGGGGCTTCCCTGCAGATGTTCACCCACGGAACCATCACCGGCCTCTTATTCCTGCTGGTGGGCCTGGTTTATGATAAGACCCACACCCGCTATATTCCCGACCTGGGAGGCCTGGCTGCGCGAATGCCCATAATAGCCAGCGTCTTTGTTCTGGCCGGCCTTGCATCATTAGGGCTTCCCAGCTTGAGCGGGTTTGTGTCCGAGCTGATGGTTTTCCTGGGTACCTTCCCGGTTTGGGGCTGGGCAACGGCTCTGGCTGCCTTTGGTATAGTGATTACCGCCGGGTATATCCTTTGGATGCTGCAACGCACTTTCCTTGGCCCTTCCAGGGAGCGCTTTGCCCACGTCGGCGACGCGAGTTTAATTGAGGCGTTGCCAGCAGCGGCTCTTGTAATCTCAATTGTGGTAATTGGGATTTACCCCGCCTTTTTGACAGATGTGTTCGGAGCTGGTGTTAACGCCATCCTTTCTTCCAGGTTTTAATGGATGAATTGTTCACTAAACAGAGAGGCTAGATGAACCTTCACGACGTATATCTGCTGTCGCCAGAGCTAAGCCTCGCAGGGCTGGCGGCCTTGCTGCTTATGCTAGACCTGGTGGTGCAAAGAAAGCGACTGCTCTCTATCCTCTCTATTATTTGCCTGATAGTGCCTGCGGGATTTGTTGTAGCCCTGTGGCTTGACCTGGGCAGAGATAATGTGCCGCAGATGACTGGACTTTTTGACACCCTGGTTGTTGACCGATTTAGCCTATTTTTCAAGGCTCTTTTTCTGGGTATTGTCGGCTTAGTGCTTATGGCCTCCATAGATTACGCGGCCAAGTTCCAGCGATTTCAGACTGAGTACTGCGCCCTAGTGATATTGTCAGCTGTGGGGATGATGCTCCTCGCCTCTACCCAGGAGCTCATATCCATCTACATCGCTTTAGAGCTGACGGCGCTGCCTCTAGCGGCGCTGGCTGCCTTCCTGAGAGAAAGCCGCTCCTCAGAAGCGGGAATGAAATTTCTGATTCTCAGTGCTATTAGCTCTGCGGTGCTCCTATACGGAATGGTGCTGATCTTTGGATTCACCGGCAGCACCTTCTTAAAAGAGATCGCCTCCGAGCTACAGAGGCTACCGCTCAGCGGTGACATCCCATTTGGTAGCTATGCCCTTCTCCTCGGCATCGTGTTAATGATAGCGGGCTTTGGCTTCAAAATATCTGCTGTGCCATTTCAAATGTGGGTTCCAGATGTCTATGAAGGTGCTCCCACGCCGATAACTGCCTACCTCTCGGTAGCCAGCAAGGCGGCGGGCTTCGCCGTCATTCTGAGAGTGTTTTACACGGCCTTTCCCGCGAGCATTATAAGCGTGGACTGGGGCGCAGTATTTGCCGTCCTTAGCGCGCTTTCTATGACAATCGGCAATCTCGTGGCCATCGCCCAGAATAACATAAAACGCATGTTAGCCTATAGCACCATAGCTCACGCCGGATACATTATGGTGGGACTGGCCGCTATAGCCGCTCGGTCACCCCAAGAGGAGACCTTTGGACCTGCAGGTATTCTTTTTTATCTGGGAGCCTATGCAGCCACCAACTTGACTGCCTTCTTCGCAGTTATCGCTATTTCTAACTGGACTGGAAGCGATGCGATAAACGACTTTGCAGGCATGAGCCGTCGGTCTCCCTTCTTGGCCTTTGCTCTCGCCTTTGCAATGATCTCCCTCATTGGGCTGCCACCCGCTGCCGGGTTTATCGCCAAGGTTTATATCTTTGGCGCAGCAGTAAATAGCAACCTCGTTTGGCTGGCGATTGTGGGAGTGATAAATAGCGTAGTCTCGGCCTATTACTATTTGAGGGTTGTAAGGGTAATGTACCTCTCTCCCCGCCTATCTGAAGAACCTATTTCTATCTCTCCTTCCATTAAGCTGGCTGTGGCCATTTCCGGCGCGGCTGTAGCTTTCTTCGGCATTTTCCCCCTGCCTCTTCTGCGCTTCGCAGAAGAGGCAGCAAGCATTCTGCCCCTCGTCGCCATAGCTCCTCGTTGACATGATCTTATGCCCTTGCTAGACTTGGCTGAGAGGCTGGGGGTTCTACATGTATAAAGATAAGCTCATCTGCCTGGTCTATAATCCCCGGATTGCAGACGCCTGGAAACTGACTCAGGCCATTATAAAGAGCAGAGGCATACACGAGGAATCATGCTGGGTTGCCTCGGTAGAGGAGTTGGAGACACTCGCTACCAGTAGTATTATTGATACATCCCTCGTCATCACTGTCGGCGGAGACGGCACGATCCTCAGGGCAGTAAAGCTGGCCTCTCCTCATCGGATACCCATACTTGGTGTCAATCTGGGCCGGATAGGTTTTATGACAGAATTGAGAGCCGAGGATGCCCTGGAAAAGATTCCTCAATATGTTAACGGTGATGCCTGGATTGAGGAGCGCACTATGCTCCAAGCTAGAGTGGTTCCTGGTGGGGTGAACGGGGAACAGGAGGGCGTACTTGAGGGTCAGCCCATTCATGCCCTAAACGACGTAGTAGTCGGTAGGGGTACAGTAGCTCGACTCATAGAGATCGAGACCCGTATCAATGGTGTTGCGCTCACCACCTACAGAGCCGATGGGCTGATCGTATCCACGGCTACGGGAAGCACCGGCTATGCCCTCTCAGTCGGAGGCCCAATACTTTATCCCTGGGCACAAGACCTACTTATCAAACCTGTGGCTGCCCATTTGAGTTTCGGCACCGCAATGGTTTTGCCTCACGACTCCGTAATCGACCTCACCATTCTCACAGACCATCAAGCTATGATGAGTGTGGATGGCTTCGTTGATGTGCCCCTATCCTTCAAGTATAGGGTGCAGGTCAAGGCTAGCCCATATGTAGCACGCTTTCTGCGAGGTCATCCTGTAACCCACTTCTATGCTACCTTGACGCAACGCTTGGGGCTAAATAAAGGCAACGGGATGCCAGGGATAAGATAGATGCACACCCTTGACTCCGAGCCTACTCTTGAGAGCCGCTACCTCTACCGAGGTCGGATACTAAACCTGAGAGTGGATACCGTTGAGCTACCCAAGGGAGGCAAGACCAAGCGAGAAATCGTGGAGCACGGCCATTCTGTCGTCGTAGTGCCTGTAGATAAAGGGGGGACGGTTCTTCTCGTAAGTCAGTTCCGCAAAGCAACAGAATCATACCTTTTGGAGGCCCCCGCCGGTGGCGTAGAAGAAGGCGAATCCCCGGAAGAGTGTGCATTGAGGGAGCTTAAGGAAGAGACGGGCTATACCGCAGGCACGATAAAGCATCTGGGCAGCTTTTGGATAGCTCCAGGCTTCTGTACCGAATATATGCACGCCTATTTAGCAACAGACCTGGAGCCTGGGGAAACCGACCAGAAGGCTGATGAGAATATAGAACTTGCAAGAGTCCCCCTGGCAGAAGTGCCCCAACGGATTCGCTCCGGAGAGTTAAGAGATTCCAAGAGCATTGCGGCTCTCCTTATGTCTCTCTTTCTTTTTCCTGATGCAAGCGACGCAATTCGCTCTGAACCAGAGGCATGAATTAATAGGTAGAGATGCTTGTCAGAATCGGCGGTGTCCGCTATAGTGTATCGGGGTTTGAGTCTCAATATGAGAGGTAGTAAGGGTGTTTGACTACGATGTTCTCATTATAGGCGCAGGGCTGGCTGGCATGAGAGCGGCTTTGTCGGCTCACCAGAGAGGCGCAGACGTTGCCGTCATGAGCAAGGTTCACCCTGTCCGAAGCCACTCGAATGCGGCCCAGGGAGGTGTCAACGCCGCGCTGACGGATAGGGGAGACCAATGGGAAGAGCACGCCTTTGACACGGTTAAGGGGAGCGACTATCTAGGTGACCAGGATGCTATAGAAGTCATGTGCCGAGAGGCGGGGCAGGAGATCATCTCCCTGGAGCACATGGGGGTTATTTTCAATCGAGATGAGAGTGGCCGCCTGGGAACCAGAGCCTTTGGCGGTCAGAGACAGGCTAGGACCTTCTTTGTCGCGGACTTTACAGGGCAGGCTATGCTCCACGTCCTCTACGAGCAGATAATGAAGGCCGGCGTTCATGTTTATGATGAGTGGTTCGTTACCTCCTTGATCATCGAGGACGGCGAGTGCGCCGGGGCTGTGGCGATGGAGATTCGTAGCGGCAAGCTCCACGTTATTCGAGCCAAGGCGGTAATTATCGCCGCCGGCGGGCTGGGTAGGGTCTATGAGCCTAGCACAAACGCCCTCATCTGTACCGGTGATGGCATATCTTTGGCTTATAGGGTAGGCGCGCCCCTGATGGACATGGAGATGGTCCAGTATCATCCCACTACCCTCAAGGGTAGCGGTGTTCTCATTACAGAAGGAGCTCGGGGAGAAGGGGCGTATCTTCTCAACGCCAAGGGGGAGCGGTTCATGGAGAGGTACGCTCCTAATATGATGGAGCTCGCCTCCCGAGATGTTGTATCCAGGTCAGAGCAGACGGAGCTAAATGAGGGTCGTGGGATAGATGGCTGTGTCCTTCTCGATTGTCGTCACCTGGGAGAAAAGGTTATTAAAGAGCGCCTCCTGCAGATTATGGAGATAGCTGCAGACTTTGCTGACATAGATATAATGAAACAACCTATACCCATTCGCCCTGGGATGCACTATCAGATGGGGGGAATCAAGACCGATGTAAATGGCGCTACGCCTATCCCTGGCCTGTATGCTGCCGGCGAGTGTGCCTGCGTCAGCGTTCACGGTGGTAATAGGCTTGGAGCCAACTCGCTTCTTGACACCGTGATCTTTGGACGCCGCTCCGGAGAGGCAGCTGCTGAGAGAGCTCATCAGGTCTCTCACAGAAACGTCGTTGATTCCTATTCGCTGCGAGACGAAGAGACGATTAAGTCCCTTCTTTCTCGGGAAGGAAACGGTGATAGTGTAGCTCACATTCGCCTAGAGATGGGGAAGGCGATGGACCAGCACCTTGGCGTCTTCCGTAACAGCGAAGGCATGGAGACGGCACTAAATCAGATTGAGCAGCTCAAGGAGAGATATCGAAAGGTTCCGGTTCAGGACAAGGGGAAGGTCTTCAATACCGACCTGATATTCGCTTTGGAGCTGGGCTTCATGCTGGACTGCGCCGAGGCCATAGTGGTCAGCGCCCTAGAAAGGAAGGAGAGTAGGGGTGCCCAGTCTCGGTTGGACTATCCCAAAAGGGATGACGCTAACTGGTTAAAGCACACCCTACTAACCAAGACAGATGGAGGGCATAAGATTGGTTATCTTCCTGTGGTCTTTACTCAATGGCCCCCAACGGAGAGAAAGTACTGATTGACAAGCTATTCTTCTTCGAATTCTATGGAGATAGTTACCTCTTTGGGATACGTAAAAGATGGATCCTGTCAACTCATCTAGGAGTAGGATATGACGTTACAAACCACCCTAAGGGTTAGCCGGTTCAATCCAGAGGAGCAAAGATCTTACTGGCAAGAATATACTCTGGACGTGGAGCCTCAATACACTGTGTTAGATGCCTTGATAAAGATCCGCGAGTATGAGGATGGCAGTCTGGGATTGAGGTGCTCCTGCCGAAGCTCCATTTGTGGCTCATGTGCCATCAGGATTAATGGTCATGCCACCCTGGCTTGCAAAACCAAGCTGAGATCCCTCGCCTCTGGTGGTCGTCATGTTACAGTGGAACCGCTAGGTAACTTGCCCATCATAAAGGACCTTGTCGTGGACATGACATCTCACTGGAACAAGGTTATGGCTGTCAAACCCTGGCTTCAGCCCCAGGGTCCTGAACCAGAGCATGAGTACATTGCCCCAAATGAGACTATGCTGCACCTGGCCGGAGTCATGAGCTGTATTATGTGTGGAGCCTGTGTCGGAGACTGTACAGTCTTGCAGGTGGATCCCAACTTCCTTGGGCCGGCGGCTTTAGCAAAAGCATACCGCTTTGTGGGAGACCCCAGAGACGCCGCGGGTAAGGAGCGCCTGAAGGCCCTCAATCGTTACGGAGGAATCTGGGATTGCACCCGTTGTTATGAATGTGTGCAGGCCTGCCCAAAGGGAGTGGCACCCATGGAGCGCATAATGGCCCTAAGAGATAAGGCCATAGAGGTAGGCTTTGACAATACCTATGGGGCCAGACACACTATAGCTTTTGGAGAGATCCTAGAGCACGCAGGACGACTCGACGAACTTCGCCTTCCAATCAAAACCTTCGGCATGTTTAACTTCATACAAATGCTGCAGCTACTCCCTGTGGGATTGAGGGCTTTAATGAGGGGAAAGATGCCTCCAGTTTTTCATAAGCCTATTCCCAAGGCAGAGAACGTTCGCCGTATTTTCAAGAAGATGGAGAGCAAGCGATGAAATATGCCTTCTTTCCTGGTTGTGTCTCCCGGGGGGGATGTCCGGAGCTCTATCCTGCGGCCCTAGAGGTCTCCAAGCGGTTGGGCATTGAGTTGGAGGAGATGGTCGGCGCCTCCTGTACTGGTGCCGGTGTCCTTCAGGAGAAGAACCAGAAGCTTGGTGACACTCTCAACGCTCGTAACTTTGCCCTGGCAGAAAAAGCGGGACTACCCATCATGACAATATGCAGCACATGTCAGGGAGTCATGAGCCAGGCGTACAAACGCCTTCAGGATGAGGGCCCAGCCTATCTTGCCGAGATCAACTCCGTTTTGGCCGAGGAGGGCCTGGAGTACAAGGGAACCTCGGAAGCGAAGCACCTCCTGTGGATTATCGTGGAGGACGTAGGCATAGAAAAGCTGAGGGCTTTGGTAGTGCGTCCTCTTAAAGGGCTGAAGGTGGCTCCTTTTTACGGGTGCTACATAGTCAGGCCTACAAAATCCTTGGATTTTGAGGAGCATCCGGAGCGTCAGACCTCTCTGGAGACGGTGATAGATGCTCTGGGCGCAGAGGTGGTTGACTTCCCCGGTAAGACACGTTGCTGTGGTTTCCCTATCCTTACCATCAACGAGCGCAACTCGGTAAGCATGGTCGCCAATCATACATCGGATGCCAAGAGCCTGGGCGCCGACGCCATGGTCACACCTTGCCCATTGTGTCACCTGAATCTGGACGGCTACCAACCCAAGGCCTCGGCAATGCGTCACACCAAAATAGACCTTCCCATTCTACATCTGCCTCAGCTTGTGGGTCTGGCCATTGGGCTAGACCCTAAGGCTTTGGGCCTTAGCAGGCACATCATTCCTACTACCAGAATCCTGTCCAAGATAGCAGTGCCAGCTTAGCGAGTCTGAGAACGATTGCCCTCATTCCTGGAATTCAACGCAGAATAGAGAAAGGAGGGAAAATGGCGCATTACGTCGTACTGATAAACTTCACCGAACAGGGTGTCAAGACAATCAAGGACGTCTCCAAGCGACAGGCAGCGGCGCGCCAGGCCTTCGAGAAGGCTGGAGGGAAGCTGGACCAGGTATATCTGACGATGGGATCTTACGACGCCGTAGCCATAGTCGAGGCTCCTAACGATGAAGCTGCGGCGGCTGTTCTGCTCTCCCTTGGGGGTCTTGGCAACGTGCGTACGACCACCCTCAGAGCCTTCACCGAGGCAGAGACGGTCAAACTAGTTGGCAACATCCGCTAGGTTAACCACAAAAGAGAGGCGGCTCGGTTGTTAGTTTCCCTCTGATTGCGCTCCCATACCGCGGTCGCCTCGGCAGTGGCAGTCGCAGGATCTACCGCTGCGACACCGTGCCCTCCTCGTGTTCCTTGCACCGCCCGTACCGCTCGTGCTGCTTACGCCACCCGTACGGGGTTATGCCCCGCGGCTTGTATACCGCCAGCGCCGTGGCGACGAGCAGCGCCAGCAGGGCGACACAGGCCCAGACGACGAGTTGTATCCGCAGTTGGCGGAGATCGGCACTGGACAATATAGTCTCTGCTGCTACGCCTGCCATGTAGCTAATTGGCTGCATGTGAACCAGCAAGGCGATGGCGGCAAGGATGTTGATCAGGAGTTTCGCCAGGATCCAATAGTGCCGGAACAGGCCCCAAGGGGTGCCCAGTGATAGGAGAGGCCCGGTTATTAGCAGTGGGGTGAGGCTCAACGGGAGGATGACGAACCTGGCAGTTAACTCCATCGCGAGATAGGCGGCACGCACCTTCTGAGCATCTTGACTGGTCAGACCGGTGACGGCAAGAGCCAGGAAGCCAGCGACCGCGCCGATCCAGCCGACCGCGAAAGTGACATGCGCGGTGAGCACGAACTTACGGAGGCCGGGGTTCA
>JACQTT010000013.1 GCA_016210665.1 Chloroflexota bacterium
CCCAGGTCGAGGTCGGAACCGAATGTATAAATAACTATCAAATATGAAATGTAAATAGCTTCCCATCCCATCACGGATCCCACCAAGCCCTCACCGGAATCATCAAAAAAAGCGGGCAGAAAAAAGGACGATACGAATAGCACCACCGGGACTAGCGCAACTGCAAAATAGGCCAAGGCGCTTAACCTCCTCTCTTTAAGCTGATTCGAACGTTGTCTAAGGCCAATCGCAATCGCTCCCAGAGCAGCGGCTACCAAGATGATGCCAAGAATAAGCATTAACATCGTTCCCTTCTCCTAGCATGTTCGAGTCATCACTATTGTCATGGAAGAGCGCCCTTTCCAGCAGGTGCAAATGAGCTGTTTGTGTATGGTACCGGCTACGAAGCAAGATGGCAAGGCAGCCAGCTTACCGACCGCCTTGCCATACAAGAAACCGCCTCTACCTCTCCTCCTATTTGTCCTGACTAGAAAACAACGTTCCTTTTGCCAGGTTGCTAGCTCCTCCGAGGATTGCCGCAAAGCCCTCCATTCCCGTAGAGCTTCCTTCGACCATGATGACGGGAACCTTCACGATGTTAGGGTTCTCGATGGCTGCCTCAAGGGTCTTGATTAGCGCTTCAAGTTGTAACACCCTGTCCTGGCCAAGCACCTTAACCTGGGCGTCCTGTCCCCGTGCGATGGCAGTCAACTCGGCCTCGCGGCCTTCACCGCGAAGCTGTGATGCCAGTTTGTTCTGTACCTCGATTTGCACACCTACCTGAGCAGCCACCAGTTGGTCCTGCTGGTCAGCAGTTGCCCTGGCCTGTTCCGTCAGAACCCTCTGTTCTTGCGCCCGCTGCTCCCGTGCATAGGTCTTTTCTAGCTCCTCGGCCAGTTGCCTGCGAGCGAGGGTCACCAGCAACTCTGGCGGGATGACAGGGTCGCCAAAGCGGACCTCCTTGACAGAGATTCCCGCCTTTCTTCCTTCCGGGATGATAGTCTGTTTCACGAGTTGCTCAAGTTCTGCCCGTTGGTCCTGAAGCTCAAGCACCTTTCTGCCCCTCTCCCCAATCACATTGCGGACCACGCTTCCCAAGGTCCGAGTCAAGATCCTTTGCTCCACTTCAGTCAAACCCCCGACTGCGGCAACAACAAAGGGCGCATCCTCAGGCGCTATCTGAACGATCAATCGGACCTCAATCGGGACCGTCCAGCCCTCGACTCGGACAGGAATTGCGCCTTCGACGGCCGTTGGTGGAACAGGAACATTTTGCTTGACCTCATCCTGAGTGATCCTACCTTCCTGATCCAGCTTCAAGTTAATAACTCGCCTCTCGTATCCACCTGAGTACTCCCACGCATAGACCCGAGTACTTATGTTAATCACCTCGTAAGCATTCGCGTTCAGATAATACCTCCCAGGTAACAGCGGCTCGTTCCATACTCCAATGCACCCTTTTGGTACCAGGGGAATCGCCAGAGTTTGCTCTTGAGGTTGTGGTACCGGTATGCAGTTGTCAGACGTCTGAACGTTCGACTTTACCACGCCCACACTACCAATCGCAATGTTGGTGACTGGCTTTACTACGACATCGAACAGGTAGCGATGTACGCGATACTTCCCAGGAGGAAGAACTGACAGTTGGGGTCCTTTCTGTCCGCCGTTGTGTAGGAAATACTCCGCTTCAAGCATTTTCTCGAACTCTGCTTCAGGCCATTCATCTGCCAGGATCTGTCCCGGGCGGAGGGGGGCTCCGTCCCGGGCTAACAGCAACCCGTATGAGTCAACGGGGATCTCGACAACTGAAAACTTTTCCACCTTGTACAGCACGTTGAGAAGGGGACTGAACTTAAATCCAGGTGATAATACTTCCGCTTGAGGTCCAGCCTGCCCCTTGAAGGCTATGATCTGCCCAGGAGGCATCGATAAGCCACCGTAGACGCGCTTCAAGTGTCCCATTTCATCGGCTCCAACGACCGTGAAAGACGTCCCCAGCAGGAGCCCCAACCCCACTAAGCCAAACAAGACGACACCAACTGAAACACCGTATAGCAGCCAGACCTGGATATCCTTATTTACAAGCCTATTCAAACGTTGTCCAAGGCCAATAGCAATCGCTCCCAGGGCAGCGGCAACCAAGATGATGCCAAGAATAAGCGTTAACATCGTTCCCTCCTTCTAATATATTCGAGTCACCACTATTCTCATGGCAGAGAGCCCTTGCCAACAGGTGCAAATGAGCTGTTTGTGGGTGGTACACGCTACTGCTTTTTCGTGGTACATCTGAACCTGGTATCGCGGGCTGCCCTGCGATGTACAATGGATGGCACAGAGGTCTCTTGTCTCCGAGTTATGCACCGCTGAGGCAATGGGCTATGGAAAAGAGTTCAGCCCCCAATTACGCCGTGTTTGAGGACTACCGCTCCAGCCAGGGCATCGCCGTGGTGGTTCGGTGGTTTATGCTGGCAACCTGGCTCACCCTCATCAACATCCGTACCCAGGAGTCTAACCTTCCCTATCTCAACACTATGGGCACGGCCCTGTCGGTGACATGCCTCAACCTGAATCAGAGAACTGCCTATGGATCCATCAGTCCTTTCCTAACCAACTCGCGCAAGGCACGATGAACAGTAAGATTAGTACGGCTGCCCCAAACATGTCCCAACCGATCAAAAGGCCGCCTATACTCCCCACTCCAATTATCGTGAAGAGTACCCATGACGCGGCTAGACACCCGTACGCCCCCAGGAAGTAGCTCCAACGGTGCCAGCCACCAACTGTGGCGATTCCTCGTACTAAGAGAAGGCAGGCCATGATTCCAGTTGTTAGCAGATAGGTGAGAACGAAACCCTCTCGGCCCCAATCGACTTTGTCAAGGTCCTTCAGGGGAACTCCAAGGGTCACCCAGCTGACCCAAAACCATGTGCCGAGGGAGAGAACAAGTGCAGCCGAGGCGGCCCCTCCGAAAACGCGCCCAGGACGATGTCGTCGGACCAAGGCCCCTACCGTGGATAGTAGAAGAATCAGCGCGGCTAAATAAAGAGGATAGCCTTGCCAGTCCAAGTCGTAACCACGAAGTTCAGTAACTCCGCTCCCCTCACATACTGAGATAGTCGGCAGGAAAAAGCTTGCGAGGATGAGGCCCAGGAGGGGCAGAGACAGGCCTGCGGCCCAGCGTCGGCGGACCTCTGGCCCGCCTGACGGAATGTCCTCCTTGCCCTCTACTGATGTGGAGGCCCCAACTCCTGTCGTGGGTCCCGTTTCAGCCATCATTGACATCTCCTGGTTCATGTGAGCACCTCGCATAGTGGAACTGTGCTTATTGTCTGCGAGTCCAGACCCTTCTAACAGGTGCAGATGAGCTGATTATGACCGGTACGGGCTACTGCTTCTTCGTGGTACATCTGAACCTTGTGTAGGTCTGCCTGCGATGTATAATTGATGGCACAGAGAGGTCTCTTATCTCCGAGTTATGCACCGCTGAGGCAATGGACTATGGAAAAGAGTTCAGCCCCCAACTACGCCGTCTTCGACGACTATCGCTCCAGCCAGGGCATAGCCGTGGTGGTCCGGTGGTTCATGCTGGCAACCTGGCTCACCCTCATCAACATCCGTTCCCAGGAGCCCAACCTTCCCTATCTCAACACGATGGGCGCGGCCCTGATCATACTCAACGGCTACGTCCATTGGAGGATTTGGAGGGGCAGGCCCATTACATGGCCCTACGTCCTGGCCCTGAGCCTGATGGACCTCACCATTATCACGGCGGGCATCATGGTCACCAGCAGGTTCGGGAACACCTATTATATCTTTTACTATCCGGCGCTTCTGGGCGTAGCCCTCATCTTCCGCCGCCGGGTCAGCTTTGCCATTGTCACCATTATCGCTGGGTTCTATGCCGGCATCAGCCTGACTATGAAGCCAGGATTAGACACATCGGTGCTCTTTGACGGCGACGAGAAGGAGCTCACCGTCAGGGTGGTATGCATGTTCGCCGTCGTGGTAGCTGCGAATCTCATGACTCGGTTGGAGAGGCAGCGGCGAGCCGAGGCGGTGGAGGCGGAACGGATCCGCATGGAGGAGAACCTTCTGCTCCAGCGCAGAGCGGAGGAGGCAGAGCGGGAGGCACAGGAGGAGCGGATTCGCATCTCCCAGGAGATTCACGACGGGGCGGCCCAGTCGGCCTACATGCTCAGCCTTGGCCTTGAGACTTGCTGTCACATGGCCGGCCAAGAGGCCCCCCAGCTCCACGACAGGCTGAAGGCACTCCACGCAGAGTCCAAGCAGGCCCTGTTGGAGCTTCGCTATCCAATCAACCTCGGGCCCCTGTTCGAAGGCAGAGGCCTGACACAGATCCTGGCAGACCACCTGACGAATTTCAGGGCCATAACTTCTATCCCCACGCATTTCTCCATGACCGGACAGGAGACGGAGTTGCCACTAGCCACCCAGCAGCGGCTGTTTGCGCTAGCCCACAATGCCCTGACCAATGCCTACAAGTATGCCCAGGCTACCGAGGTCAATGTGGAGCTGGTCTGCGATGACAAGACGCTAAAGCTTTCCATCAGCGATAACGGGGTGGGCATGGACACTACCGCACTGGCCGCCTCCTCCGGCCACGGGATACGGAACATGCGCCGCACCGCAGAGGAGATGGGAGGGGCTCTGGATATAACCAGTGCTCCGGGGAAGGGTACAATAGTGAGCGTAGCCCTCTCTCTTTCGGGAGGTGCGCCGTGAGCCCTCTGAGAGTCATGATTGTGGACGATCACCAGGTCGTGAGAGAGGGATTGCGAAAGGTCCTGGAAGTAGAGGAAAACATCGAGGTAGTGGGGGAGGCGGGGGATGGGAGGCAAGCTGTGGACAAGGCACAGGAGCTCAAGCCGGACGTGATCCTCATGGACGTAATGATGCCTGGCATGAATGGTATAGATGCCTGCCAGGAGATCAAGGGTCTCTTACCCCGTACCGCCGTGGTGATGCTCACCGCCTCAGGGCTAGCGGAGTCCGTTACTGCTTCCCTAGTGGCGGGCGCTCAGGGCTACGTGCTGAAAGTCGTTGGGCGGGACGAGTTGGTCCGCGCCATCAGAGCCGTAGGGCGAGGCGAGTCTATCCTGGACCCTTCCGTGACCAGGATAGTCACTGAAGGCTTCTCTCGCCTGGTGGGCCAGGAGAGGCAGCGAGAGGTGGAGCGACTTACCTCCCGAGAGAAGGAGGTGCTGCTCCTGGTGGCCCGGGGAGAAACCAACAGAGAGGTGGCCGAGCGGCTGGTCATCAGCGAGTTCACGGCAAGAAATACGGTGAGCAATATCCTGGGTAAGCTTGGGCTGAGGAATCGCTCTGAACTGGTGCGTTGGGCCTTGAACAACAGGGTGGTAATGGAGCCTGGTAACTACTCGTAACCGAGCAGAGATGGGGGGATTCAGACGGAGGAGCGCCGACACCCCCTGGAGCGTCGGACCCAGAACTTATAGGAGATGGGGGCAGCGCGATGGAATCACCTCGAACACATCAGTCCTTAGCCTCTGAAAAGCCGAGGCATTTCAGACCTAAAAGACATGTTGGAAAGCTTAATTAAGGACAAGGGGGGTAAGAAGCGGGTTGCCAAAACGGCATAATAGCCCTCGGTCAGCCCTCCTAACGCTGCCACACTATTTCGCCCCCTAACACCGTCATCATCACCCTTATATCCCTTATATGCTCTGGTTCTACCATGGTGGGGTCTCCATCCAGAAGCGCCAGGTCAGCCAGTTTACCGACCTCTACAGTACCCCGCTCCTTCTCCTGAAATGCGGCGTATGCACCGTTAAGGGTATAAGCCTTTAACGCCTCCAGGGGTGAACTGGCCTCCTCAGGAGACAGGAGTCGCCCCGTCTCTGCCATTCTCGTGACCGCTGCGTATAACCCTAAAAGAGGATTTGGAGGCACCACCGGGGCGTCGGAGCTTGCCGAGGGTGCAAGGCCAGCTTTAGCGAAGGATCCCATCCTGTAAAGCCAGGGCTGCATCTCTTGCGGCACTTCGGCAAGATAGCGCTCACCACTGTGATAGATGAAGGCTGGCTGGGTTACGACCAGGAGGGCTTTACCCTTTAGCTCCCTCAAGACCTCTGGCGGACACTCCGAGCAGTGTTCGATCCTGTGTCGGTGATCTCGCCTGGGAACCCGCTGGATCGCTTGGGAGAGGGCTTTGCCGGCCGCAAGCACCGCCTGAGCTTCGACGGCGTGTATCGCCACCTGAAAACCTTGCTCATGGATTCTAAGAATCGTATGCCATAGCTCATCTTCGGGCGGATTGAGGGCCCCGGAGGTAGCCGTCAGCACAACCTTGACGGCCCCTAGGCTCAGTTTCTCGTCGCCTCCTTTTACAGCGAGGTCGGCCTCGAGAAACTCCTGGATATGTTTAGCGCCTATCATAAAGGTAACCCTTGGCAAAAAGATTCCCTCCTCCTTTATTCGGCGAAAGGCGAGCCACCGCTCCAGGGAGTTGGAGGGTGTCGCATCGTGAACCGAGGTAACGCCAAAAGACAGGAGGCCGCGGTTGGCCTCTCGCAGGCCTTCGGCCATCTGAGCCTCGCCTAAAGGTGGCATTACCCTCTCCATATAATCGTTCATCTCCAGGAGAAGGCCGGTCGGCTCACCCGTTTGAATGTCCCGCTCGATTACGCCACCGGGAGGCTCCTCGGTCTTGGAAGTGATGCCCGCCAGGGACAGGGCAAGGCTGTTGAGAACGAGGGCGTGCCCTGAGCGATGGCTCAGGCGAACAGGGCGGTCAGGCGATGCCTTGTCCAGATCCCACCTGGTAGGGTGACGCCGTTCCTCCAGGTAGAACTCGTTATATCCTGCGCCCCGTACCCACTGGTCAATAGGAGCGGCCGAGGCTCCTTTTCTCAAAGCCGCCTGGATGTCTTCAATGGACCTGACGGCGGCGGGGCTGCAGTCCATCGCCATAAGACTGGAAGCGTAGGCCAGGACGTGGCAGTGGGCGTCTATAAAGCCGGGTACCAGGGTGTAGCCCTGGCAGTCTATGGCCCGGGTATTGGGCCCTTTTAGCAGGCTTAGATCGCTCTTCTCCCCGACCCAGGATATGCGTCCGTTGCTGATGGCGACCAGCTCGGTTCTGGCGTTATCATCCCTTAAAGGGATGACGTTGGCGTTGTAGAGGATGAGGTTGTGCATTGAAAACCAGCGATGTTACGGAAGCCGATAATTGAACTCGATGCTGTTTATGGCTCTCAGAACCATGCTTTCCCGGGCACTTATCTCTGGGATCATCCCATTGGCAGCGATGTGTTTGGAATCGTCGCGGCTCTCCTGGTATCGTAGCTCAAGGGTAAGCCACTGAACAAATTTATCCATAAAGTTGGTTACCTGACTATGGGTCTCGACCATGTTAGATGGAGGCTTGATCTTGGAAATCTGGATTTGCAGCGTCTGGGCCTTAGAGACCAGGGGTAAATAGTCCGCCGCCTGCGCGCCTTGCAGTATCTGTGCCCTTCGCTCAGAAACCGATTGCACCTCTTTCATCACCAAGTCGATCTCCGTAACGTAAGTCTTAACCTCTAAACGTAGGGGGTCTTCCCACGACGTTAGCCCCAGGAGGAAGTTCTTCTCAAACTGCTCGTATGATACGCCCGTTGAGGATTGAATCGCTGCGCTTAAACTATCTCCCATTCGCAGTCTTTCTAGAAGAGAAACCAGAGCCTTCTCGCCGAACCTTTCTATTAGGTAGCGAATGACCATATATGCTTCCGAATACTGAAGACTCACCTTTTCTTTGTCCGTTTGCTTGTTCCATGTGCGTTGGTCCTCAATCTCACGCAAGGGAAAGATAGTCCCTTTGGCTGCTGCAACCTTGACTCTGTCTGCCTTAGTGTATATATCACGCCTTACCACATCGGGTCTCTGGGACTCAAGCCCCAGAGCCACTTCATAGAAGGTGGCCGCACCCTCGTTGACCCAGGCCGGAAGGGTAGTATTCGGGAAACTCTCGTCCAATAGGAGGTGCACGTACTCGTGGGTGACAGTCATTTGCGCCGCACTCCTGAAAAAGTCCGTTCGGACGTAGATCCCCCTTCCAGCCGCTCCGCGCCAATAAAAACCGGCTTCCCAAGTCACATCAGTTCCTATCGAGGTGCCGGCCTGCTTCAGCAGGTTCTCGTTGCCAAGAAGGTACAAATCTGGGATTGAGGTGCTGGACAGGCCGAGTATCTGGCTGAGACGTTCTACGACTAATGCCAGATGTCCTTGAAGGTCGAGGGCCAGAGAAGCCGGTACCAGGGATGAATAGTACGAATCTGTCACAAGTCCGTCATAGCGTCGAAACTCCACTCCCGCCGCCTTCAGCTCCCTTACCTCTAGCTGCAACTGGGATACAGGGTAGGTAGCGCTGAAAACCTCTTCTCCAACGGTCAAACGCATGTTCCATATACCCTCACGATCCTTGGTGGCAATCCGAGTCAAAAAAGCCGACCCGGCAGCATCGGCCCAATAATCCCGCTTGGTCACGGGCTTTCCATTGATCTGGGCAAATGTGGCTTCATTTTCTGTAACCCACTCAGCGGATACTCCGTTGGGCTCTACGAACTCCGCGGTGAATCGTTGCCACGGCTGTAGGCCTCTAAGAGTAAACACTATGTCCCGACCCGCAATCGGCCTACCTGGCTCTATTTGCAGCGTCAGGGATTTGCCCAGGGAGGTGGAGGCGATCCCCGATGGGGGAGGAACTAACGCAATCAGCGCAGGCAATTGAACTGGGGTAGGTGTAGGCTGTGGGGTGGGTCTCGGTTGGGCAGTGGCTGTGGGTTGCGGCGTCGGTGTGGATTGCGGTGTGGGCGTTGGAGCGGGCGTGGCCGTAGGTTGAGGCGTAGGCATAGGTTGAGACGTCGGTGTGGGTTGCGGCGTGGGCGTTGGAGCAGGAGTGGCCGTAGATATGGTAGCCTTTATCAAGGCAACCACTGTGAGTGGAATATCGGGAGTCGGCGTGGGTTCGCCAGTATTACAGGCAACGAGAATACCCAATAGTAAGAAAAACCCTGGTAGGCGGTGAAATTTCATTCTGAATTCACCCTGTTCAAGCTGGTAGCGCAAGACGTAAAGAGTGGAGGCAAATGACTGAATCATATCACATCCCTACTAGCCCAAGGCATCGAAGAGCTCCTGTTCCCTTGCAGAGGATGGCCTTCTTTTGTAGTATAAACTGCATCACGAATCGGCATGGGTAGAAAGGAGAAAGTTGCCATGGAGATGGGCGTTGGCCTGGACGCCACCCTGAACCTCACCTGGGATGAGCAGGCCCGGGTTGCCCAGGAGGCGGCAAGGCTGGGCTACACCAGCATCTGGACAAACGAAACCGCCGGACATGACGGCTTTCAGGTCTGCGTCCACCGCTGGGCGGCGTCGAAGGCTACCATTGAGAGAGGGCTGACCACAGGCATAGCCGTCTCACCTGTCTATCTGCGAACCCCTCTAGCCCTGGCAATGAGTGCCGGGACTACAAGCGAGTTGACGGGAGGGAGATTTATCCTGGGCATTGGCTCTGGTAGTATCTATCGTGCGGCGATCCGCCGTTCTTTAGGATTGCCACAGCTCGCAACCCTATCTCTTATGAAGGACTACCTGACCATACTCCGGGATCTGTTGGGAGGCAAAAACGTGACCTACGAAGGCAAGGCATTGGCCTTGCAAGGCGTAAGGCTCGCCCTCCAGCCATCGCCCAACACACCCATCTATCTTGGCGCCCTGGGGCCGAAGATGCTTCGCATGGCGGGCGAGCTCGCCGATGGAGCGGTCCTTAACTGGTGCACCCCTGAGCAGGTCTCCTGGAGCCGGGGGCAGATCTCCGAAGGAGCTGCCCGAGCCGAGCGTGACCCATTCAACGTAAAGGTAGTCGAATATATCCGGGTGTGTATAGACGAGGATATAGACCTGGCACGGCACTCCCTGGCCAGGTCTGTTATACCTTATGCCCTTTCTCCCCGCGGCGCTACCGAGGGAGAAAGGGGGCTGGGATATAGGGCACACTTCGAGCGCATGGGCTTTGGCAAGGAGCTGTCCAACCTGGAGAGGATGAGAGACGGAGGAGCACCCTCCGAGAAGGTGGCCGATGCCTTTCCTCCCGATCTTTTGCAAAAGGTTGGCTATTATGGTTCATCAGCCGGGGCCGCTAAAGCATTGAAGAAGCTGGCAGAAGGTCTGGATGTCGCCATAGTTCGCGTCGTCGCGGCTCGCCCCGGGGTGAGCTCGGTGCTTTCCGCCCTCCACGCCTGCGGCCCGGTCTCGTAAGACCCTAGAAAACTGGACAAGGAAGCTCAGAAACTTATAGTCGAGTGATTGCTGGTAGCTATAGAAAGAGAGGAATATCTATGGTTGAACAGGAGATGTATCGCCGAGCGATGGTAGTGGTTGCCCACGCCGATGACGCGGAGTTCGGGTGTTCAGGCACGGTGGCCCTTTGGGCGCGACAAGGAGCAGAGGTAATCTACGTCATATGCACGGACGGAAGCAAAGGAAGCGGCGATCCTGAAATGACCTCCTCCCGTTTGGTGGAGATACGACGCCAGGAGCAACTCGACGCTGCCAGGGTCCTGGGAGTAAAGGAGGTAGTATTTCTAGGCTACGAAGATGCCATACTTCAGCCCACCCTTGAGTTGCGGCGAGATATTTGCCGGCAGATTCGCCGATACAAGCCTCAGGTCCTGATCTGTATGAGCCCGGTAAGAGATCTGGAAAGCGCCAGCTACCTGGGTCACCCGGACCACTTCGCCTCAGCAGAAGCGGCCCTGTCGGCGGTGTTCCCCGCAGCCCGGGACCGATTGACCTTTCCTGAACTCATGGAGGAGGGTCTGGAACCCCATAAGGTAGAAGAGGTGCTGGTGATGAGCAGGACTAACCCTAACAAGTGGATTGATGTTACCGATACCCTAGATATCGCCATGGAGGCCATCAAATGCCACCGCAGCCAAGTGAATCCCGAAGACGTCGGGAACTTTCTGCGAGGGTGGCGAGAGGAGATGGGAAAAGAGAGGGGCATGAAATACGCCGAAGCCTTCAGACACTTTCAACTGCGCTGAAAAGACACCATGGACGGGACGGTGTAACAGACTCTGTAGGAGCTTACAAAAACAGCTCTCCTAGCTTCTCAAAAGCTGCTCCTAACAATATACAGAAGGGAAAAGTCACTATCCATCCCATGACAACCCCCCTCACTACCCCCCAACGCACCGCCGAAAGGCGCCTAGTACCCCCCTGGCCCATGATGGTGGAGGAGATGACGTGAGTTGTACTAAGGGGAAAGCCGAGTCGGGTTGCAGCCTCAATGACGAAAGCAGCAGCGCTCTCGGCGGCAAAGCCGTGAATAGGCTGCATCTTTACAATGCGAACCCCTAGGGTCCTCACTACACGCCATCCTCCTGCGTAAGTTCCCAGAGCCATCACCAGGGCAGACAGGAGCTTGACCCACAAGGGGATGTGGAAGGTGTCGATGGCTCCCCCGACGAACAGGGCGAGGGCAACAACCCCCATGGTCTTCTGGGCATCATTAGAACCGTGGCTGAAGGCCATGGCCGCGGCAGAAAGGATCTGTAGTCGTCCAAAAGCGCCGCTTATGAGGGAAGGACTGCGGCGGCGTAAAACCCAGTAGAGGCCCAGCATGACCAGATAACCTATGCTAAATCCTATGAGGGGTGCAAAAAAGAGGCCCAGTAGTACAGTCCTAATCCCAGCAGGCTGTAAGGCACCTAGCCCTGCCGTGCTAAATGCCGCCCCCACTAGACCCGCTATGAGGCTGTGGCTGCCGCTGACGGGCATTCCCAAACGAGAGGCGAGGAAGACCCATACTGCCGCCGCCGCCACCGCCGCTGCAATAGTCGTCAAGGTGATCTCTTCGGGCGATATGATCCCCTTGCCTACCACCTTGGCCACGGCCGTCCCCGAGAGGGCTCCGACTAGGTTCAACGACGCCGCCATGACAACGGCTAGTATGGGTGACAAGACCCGCGTGGAGACTACTGTGGCAATAGCATTGGCTGCATCGTTGAAGCCGTTAGCAAAATCGAAAATGAGGGCAAGGACAATGACAACTATCAGAAAGACTGTTGAGGTCTCAGTCACTTCTCGTCACACTCGCACATACGAGGAGAATACACCAGTTCTTCCCATTACTCAAGCTCTGGCTCCAAAGCAACCTCTCCTCCGTTATTCACAAAACTCTGGAGCGTATCATAGGTTCGCCGCTCTGTCAACCACTCCCTATTCTCGATAATTGATCAATTTGAACGGTCATGTGCTGGTGAAACTGACCCACTACCTAACATAACCTTGGTTTGACAGGCCTTGCCCTTTGACAAGCTCTAGGTGAGCGGTAGTTTGTCCGCTCGTGGTGAGCCTGTCGAACCATGAGTCTTCTCTTAATGTCCTAAAGGAAAGCCATGTGCTTGTTTTGGAATCCCCCCTCGAGAGGTCTAAGAGGCTACTGAGCAGGAGGCGGCAGCACCTTGCGCGCCTGGCGGATGACGCCTAGTAAAAGAAGGGCCACTATAACAGCGACCACGCCAAGGGCCGCAGGTAAGAGCCAGGGGAACCGCTCGCTGACGGGAGGCCTCTTCTCCACATAGTCGGGATTGGTGTTCTGGGGACCCAGGGCAGCTTGCGCCAACTCCTCGGTCTCGAGGTAGGGAAAGACCCGCTCGATATCATAAGAAGGCCGCCGGGCTTCGAGATTACCGTAGTAGAGCTTGTACAACTGCCCGGGGTCTGTCGTGTAGAGGAGGCTGCGACGATAGCTCCATGCATCTACACCTTCGATATGAAGAGGCGGGCTGTCCTCGTCGTGGATGACCAGGCGTAGATAGCGTAAGGTGGTCTCGGGATAGACGATGGCGAGGTTACCTCCAACAAACTTCGGGGTGTCGTAGGCGTAGATGCCAGCCCTCGACTGGGCGGTGCTCCACTCCTTACGGTCAGCACTCTCCTCTATGGTGACCTCTCGATAGAAGTTGACCTCGGACACCCTAACCTGAACGCGATGGCTAGGAAGCCCTGGGCTACCCGTGTCCATCTCCACGAGGGTGGCGCGGCGATCTCTGTCGTAGCTAGTGCTTACCATAGATACGGGCCAGGACACCTCTTGTGCTGGGGTAACCTTTATAAAGAAAGTGGTAGCGCCGAGTACGTCCAGGGGGCCTTCACCCTCGTCGGCGACCTTAACCCGCAGATAACGCGCCGTGCTGGCTGGATACCCTATCCTTGTGTTGCTGGCGCTAAAGTTTCGCTCCTTGACGGTGAAATCATAGATTTCCTGCTTGCCTACCTCAGCCCATGTACCTCCATCGTTACTGGTTTCCACGGTGGCTGTACGGCGGAAGTTGATGGCGGGAGTCTGGAACTCGATCTCGTTGTGTAGGAGTCCATCGCGCCCCAGGTCGGCGATGAATGTGGTGTAGAGGTCAGGAACGTAACCCTTGTCCTGTAAGGTCACTGGGAAGGACGTAAACTGACGCTCGCCCCTACTGACCTGGAACTTGTACGGAACCTCCGTGCCAGCGGTGGAGATGATGCGAAGGTCAACCAGGCCGAGGGCCGAGCCAGCAAACACCTCGCGATCTGGGACGAGCTCCACAAGACCCTTGCTAAGGAGGTTAGAAGGGGAAGCAATGGGCTTGAAGTACTGCCAGTCACGGAGTAAGAAGTCAGCCGCCACGCTGGAGGCGAGCAAGGCCGTCAGAACGACGGCAGCGGTGATGGATCTGGCAACTAGAGCGACCCTACTTCTCAACCAGGAACCCCCTGATGGCACGACTGTAGCGCTGGTAGAGATAAGCGCTAGCTAGCAGGATGACCCCCAGACCCATGAAGGCACCTATGCGGTAGACACGCTCCAGGGCAAATATGTCGTAAACAAACACCTTGGCGATGGGGATAAGGAGAAGACCCAGGGCGGCCAGACGAATCGGGCGTGAGCGCTTGACTATGCCAATAACCAGGGCAATGGCGGCGTAGCCGGCCCATATAGCGGTGAGGGAGAGATTCTGAGCGTTTCTGAGGTTGTCGTCGGTACCCCTAAACCTCTCAAAGCGGGGCAGCTCTGTAAACCTGCTGTCGAAGTAGCTGAGCGCCTCCGCGCTGAGGATCCAGAGGGAGAAGACGTTGGCAGCCAATATAAAAATAGGATACACGAACCAGGCGTTCCTCTCCCACTCGTCCAGTGACCCTCTTTCACGCCAGAGAAGGCGTGCGGCGATGTATATGGAGGCGATGCTTACCAGAAACGCTAGAAAGCGCTCGTTGAGCACCGGGCGGAAAGTAGCCAAATCTACATAATCAATCGGCGTGTCGAAAAAGAGCAGTCGCACGGCTACGAGAACGAAGGCGGCGTAACTAAAGATGCGGGTTCGAGGCATCTGCAACGTAAACGATAGCCACATAAGCACTGTACCCTCGGCTGCCCAGGCAATAGTCGTCCAGGCCCTATCGCCTAACTGCACTGGGATGGCGATGGTAAGAAACACCAGGGCGATGCCCAGGGCCAGGAAGCTGAGCCTCACATTTTCGGCGCTACGTTTAAGGGCGACATAGGCGAGGCCGCCGTAGAACAGGGCCAGGAGGATAGAGAAGCCCCCCATCCATAGTCTGAAGTCATCCCACAAAAGCCCATAGCTTATCCCAAAGTAGGCACCCGCGTTGATAATCATGAGAGCCTGGTCGAAAGCCTGGGGAGCACGACGCCAGACGATGTGATAAAGGGTCGTGGCTCCTACAAAGATGAGGAATATCAGGGTCAGGCCACCCTGGGATGTCAGCAGGCTCGCTTCGTTGCCAAACTCGCTATACCATCCCCCGAAAGCCACCAGAGTCGCCAGGAGCGAAAGAAGGGTGAACCAGCGCCAGTTGCGGAAGGTGGACAACGCTAGGACACCCAGGTCAACTACCATTATGTAAACCAGGAGTTGTATGCTCTCGCCGGCCTGGGCAGCCCCACGCGTCTCTGGTGCAAAGCCACCAAGGATAAAGGGTGCGCCGAAGGCCCCAAGGATACCGATTATCGCCAACGCCGTGGAATCGTGGCGAAGGGCCAGGGCCGCCGAGGTCACACTGATCAGTAGCAGGAAACCGACGGCGGGATTCAGGGTAATCAGGTTAAAGATGGCAAAGGCGGCGAAGATAGCCAGGTATAGGAGGGCAATGCCGCCTCCCATCAGGGCCTGGGCGTAGGCTGGGTATCGTTTTTGCCAGTACTCACCGGCTCCTAGCATTGCCAGCCCAGCTATGATTCCCAGGACTACACGCCCTGTCGGGCCTATCCAGTTGTTGTCGAAGGCTAGCTTGAGGAAGAAGGCAACGCCAATAATAATAGCAAGAACCCCAATCCTGGCTAGCCAGTTGCCGCCAAAGATCTGCTCCCAGTCCCACTCCTTCATTCTCTTGAAAATGTCTCCATCAGGTGGTGCTGGAGTTTCTTCGGCTAGACCAGGGACCTCTCCGGCGGTAACCGAGGCGACCTCTAGCGCAGGTGTCGGCTGGAGAGGCGGTGCGGCGACTCCTCGTACGCGTTCAAGGGCAGCCAGACGCTCGTTCATAGCCACAAGGTTACCCCCTAAGCGGCGCACCTCGGCCTGGAGCGCTTCTATCTGCTGAGCCGAGGTTTCAGGTGCTGCAAGAGCGGTGCCACAGGAGATGCAGAACCGACTGTTCGGGGTGTTCTCGTGCTGGCAGTTGGGGCAGCGCATTCCTGTCTCCTTACCCTAGTCTTCGTAGCTTACTGCACCCTCGCAGCCTCGTCAATCATTATGTCTTCAAGCAAGATAAAAACAATCGCCCCTTGATGCGATTCACGGGGCGGTTGCCTTTAAGAATGGATGTCTGTTTGGGGATTATATACTTGTCGGGGTTTGAGTGGTAGACTATGGTGGGCGGCATGAACGCCCGCCTCGCACTCTACATAATTGGGACAATTCTTATCGTGCTAAGCGTCATCGAGAATGCGCTGCCGGAGGCTATCGGAGGCATACTTGCCGGGCTGCTTACCATCTTCACAGTTGCTGTCCTATCGCATTGGCGCCTGCATCGCCCTTTCAATTTTAGATTCTCCCTTGACCCGTATCGTTTTAGTCCGCAACTAGTCAGGGAGCGCAAACATGCAACGCATTGGGAGATCGCAGTCAATCAGGAAGCGGAATTACTACTGAGAATCATGCCCAGGAAGGGAACTCACTTCACTCGCGTAGGCGTTCGCTGTGTGGAACGGTACTTCACATGGAGATGGGACATTCTGCGCCCGCGAGTTTGGGCATGGCGGAATGCTCCGACATCAGCAATTGAGATTAGAGCGGTGCGCGACATTGACTCCGAAAGCATCAATTCGGCGACCCACCAATTAGGTACGCAGTTCAGGACTTGGCCTGATGGCGTGGGTGGAATGTGGGGAGAATATCACCCACCTTACCATCGGACTATGGAGGACTCGTTATGGCTCTGCGTCAAGTTGGTCGCATACAGACCATGGACGGGGCACATATCCTTCCAGGGGCATATTGATGAGGACCATCGTGCCTATAGCCGTCGAGCGCTTTGGGCTATTGAGCAACCAGACGTTCATATGGCAAGTTATCACTGCCTAGAAGCCTAGTGAGTGTATCCCGAAACAGATACGGGTTCTTGCGATTGTTGAACCGCCATTCTAATTCATCCAGGTAAGCATCAAGGTGTTTGGCAGAGAGCTTATGATAAGAGCCAGTGATAGACCGCTTGAAGAGACTCCATACCCCTTCTACAGTGTTGGTGTGAACATCGCCCCTTACCCATTCCTCTGCCCGGTGATTTACCGTCTCATGGCTCGTATCCTCATCGGAAATCCCTCTGTATGCAGGCCATTCGTCCGTGATGATTCTCCGCACCCTGGGGTCTGTGCTATTGTGGATAAAATCATGGAGTGTCTGCCTGTCATTGCCGTCAACGACCTGAAGAACAACATCCCCACCACGTTGCATCGCTCCTGCCACGATAGTCTTGTTACCTTTATAGCCATGCCCCTTCCCTCGAACCTTCCCACCTATATAGGTCTCATCCACCTCGATAGTGCCAGAGAGAGTGTTTGCTTCGGCCATAGCAGCCCTTATCCTGTGGCAGAGATACCATGCTGTCTTGTAGGAGACTCCCAGGGTTCTCTTGACCTGATTGGCCGAGATACCCTTTTTGGCCTCGACCATCAGCAAGACAGCCATGAACCACTTGCGGAGCGGGAGTTTGGTATCCTGGAAGATAGTCCCAGCAAGAGCGGTGAAGCCATAGCCACAGCCGTAGCAGTCATAGCGGTAGGTCTTGGAGTCGTAGCCATGTTTAGTACACTTGCATCGTGGACACTCTGCGCCATTTGGCCAGCGAAGCCGAGCAAGAGTATCATGGCAAATATCCTCCGAGTGGAACATCTCGGTGAGTTGGAGTAGGTCAATCTTTTTGGTAGGCATTGGAGTCTCCTATGACTAAGCGTAAGAAGAAAGACGTAACTGAAATGACGACGGACGAACTAGCCCGCCATGTATTCCCAAAGAAGGTTGTAGCTGAGCTAAAGCGGGTCGCTCATCAAGGAGATGAGAAGGACGATTCGGAGGGGAAACCTGAGCAAAGTGCATCATCACGCAGTTAGTGTATCACAGGTATTATACCCTGTCAAGTATATAAGCCCCCTTGTATCATTGGTTTAGAGG
>JACQTT010000096.1 GCA_016210665.1 Chloroflexota bacterium
ATCCGAAGGGAACCTGGTTACCCTATACTGGGGTCACAACACCACCAGAGAAGATGCGGAGAGGGACGGGAAAGAGATACAAGGCACTTTCCCTGGCATCGAGATAGAGGTGGTGTATGGAGGTCAGCCATACTATCATTACGTCATTTCCATAGAATGAAGCCATGAACACCCTCTTTTACGGCGATAACCTTTATATCCTCAGAGAACATGTGGCGGACGAGTCGGTGGACCTGATCTACCTGGACCCGCCCTTCAACTCCAAGGCCACCTACAACGTCCTCTTCAAGGAGCGGACGGGCGAGGCTTCCGCCGCCCAGATAAGGGCTTTTGAGGACACCTGGCACTGGGGCGAAGAGGCGGAGCGGGCCTACACCGAGATAATGGACAGCCCCATAGCCTCCTCCTTGACCAAGGAGATGGTCGGCTCCCTGCGGAAGGCCCTGGGAGATAGGAACGACATGACGGCCTACCTGTTGATGATGGCGGTGCGCCTTCTGGAGCTGCGGCGGGTGTTGAAGCCCACAGGCTCCCTTTACCTGCACTGCGACCCCACAGCCAGCCACTACATTAAAATCATCATGGACTCTGTGTTTGGGTACCAGAGCTTTCGTAATGAGATTATCTGGCGCCGAATCAATGCAAAGGGGTTAGCCTTCACACGGTTGGCTTCCAACCATGATGTGATAATGCGTTATAGCAAGAGCGATAAATTTATATGGAATCCAGAGTATGCCACTCATGAGCCTACCTATGTAGAAAAGTTCTATCGTTTCACTGAACCGGAAACAGGAAGACGCTACACATTGGGTGATTTGGGTAATCCCAATCGTGACCGTCCTAACCTCACTTACAAGTTCTTGGGCGTAACGAGAGTGTGGCGCTGGACAAAGGAACGAATGCAGGCAGCCTATGATCAGGGCCTTATCGTTCAAAGCAAGCCAGAAGCCATCCCGCGACTAAAGCGTTACTTAGATGAACAGGAAGGGAATCCCATTGATTATATTTGGACTGACATAAGACCCATACAGGCTCAGGCCAAAGAACGTCTCGGCTACCCTACCCAAAAACCCCTCGCCCTTCTTGAGCGTATCATCCAGACATCTTCCAACGAAGGGGACGTGGTTCTCGACCCCTTCTGCGGCTGTGGCACGGCGGTGGCTGCTGCCCACAAGCTGAACCGCCAGTGGCTCGGCATTGACATCACTCACCTGGCCGTGGCTCTGATGAAGCACCGCCTGAAGGATATGTTCAACCTGGTGCCAGGCGAGGACTACCAGGTCATCGGCGAGCCGGTGGATGTAACCGGCGCCCGCCAGCTGGCCCAGGAGGACCGCTACCAGTTCCAGTACTGGGCCTTGTCCCTCCTGGAGGCACGCCCAGAGGAGCGGAAGAAGGGTGCCGACCGGGGGGTGGACGGCACTATATTCTTCATAGACGGCCCACGCCGTACTTCCCACAAGGTGGTAATCCAGGTGAAGAGCGGCCATGTGGCCCCCACCCACGTCCGGGACTTGAAAGGAGTCGTAGAGAGGGAAGGCGCCGCCCTGGGGTTCTTCATAACCCTGGAGGAGCCGACTCGAGATATGACAACCGAGGCTGCGTCCGCCGGCTTCTTCCACTCCGACCTGATGAGCAGGGACTACCCCGAGATTCAGATACGCACTATAAAAGAGCTGCTAGGTGGGCGGGCCTTTGAGATGCCACTGCGCCCTGTACAGTTCCAACAAGCCCAGCGGGTAAGACGCCAGGAGGGTGTTCAGGCACCTCTTGCCAATCAGGGAATAGGTTAGGGTGTGTAAAGTAAGGGCCCTTGACAGTAGAGAATCTTGGACCCCTAGCGGCTGTTCGGAAAAGGGTTTCCGAACCCCGCCTGAAGGCGGGGGCATAGATGCCTCACCCTTCAGGGTGAGGTCTAAAAACCAATTTTGGAATAGCTGCCAGGAGGGTGAATATGCCCATAAGAGTGGTTACCGATAGCACCGCAGACCTGCCGGCAGAGGTCGCCCAACGCGCAGGCATCACTGTAGTTCCTCTGAACGTTCACTTTGGCACCGAGTCCTACAAGGATGGCGTTGACCTATCCCATGATGAGTTCTACCGTCGTCTGGTCAGCAGCCCCCACCTTCCCACCACCTCCCAACCTTCGGTAGGTGAGTTAATGGAGGTTTACCGGCGACTAGCCCAGGGGTCGGAAGGCATCATCTCTATCCACGTCTCTTCCCGCCTTAGCGGTACCTACAACTCGGCTCTTCAGGCAAGGGAAGAGTCTGGCACTTCATGCCCCATCGAAGTAGTAGATACCCTTCAGGCATCTATGGGATTGGGCGTGATAGCCCTGGCGGTCGCCGAGGCGGCCAAGGCTGGTGCTCACCTGACCGGGGCTGTAGAGGTTGCCAATAACGTTATTCCCAGAGCCGAATTCTTCGGCCTTGTGGACACGCTGGATTATCTGGAGAGGGGGGGACGCATTGGGAAGGCCACCGCCTTCTTGGGTTCCCTCCTGCGAATAAAGCCCCTCCTCACCATCAGGGAAGGAGAGGCCCATCCCTTGGGCCGTGCCAGAACCAGAGCCAAGGGCATAGACCGACTGTGTGAGATAGCCGAAGGATTTGCCAATTTAGAGGCTCTGTCTGTGTTACACAGCACCACATCTGACGAGGCCCAAAGCATCGCCCACCGGCTCAAGCACCTCTTGCCGAAAGGAGAGGTAATAATCGCCCGTTTTGGCCCCGTCGTGGGCACCTACCTGGGCCCAGAAGCACTGGGCATCGCCTTAAGACACAAATAGGCCTCCTCTAACATGCAAACCAGGAATTCGTTAAAAGACTCCCCTGAGGAACTCCTTGAGAAGATCCTCCTTCAGGAAAAGGCCCACGGCTTCAAAGACTCGGTCGTATTAGGGGGGTTAGACCGCTTCTTACAGCGCCTAGAGCAAGAGCTTAGACCCTTGATAGGAGACATGCCTTCATATTCTGATTTGACCCCAGTCCAGCGGGAGGAGTGGGTATCCAAGACCATGCCTCGTCTCAACAAGTTCCCTGATGCCCCTCGACCCCGAAGAGTGCCTCCTCGAACCCTCTCCTTGGAGGATGACGTCTCTAAACTAAGGGGCGTCACGCCCGCCAATATTCCAAGGCTGAGACGACTGGGTCTAACCAAAATCCAAGACCTGCTATACCTTTTCCCCCATCGCCACAACGACTTCGCCAATATACGTAAAATCGCCGAACTTACAGTAGATGAAACCCAGACCATCGTAGCTACGGTATGGGAGGCGAGGCAGATCATGCTGGGGAATAGACGCTCCGCCGAGGCCATCCTGGGTGACGATAGTGGCAACATACGAGCCGTTTGGTTCAATCAGCCCTACCTGGCCAAGAGCTTCAAGACGAGCGCCAGGGTGGTCATCAGCGGCAGGGTTAACCTCTTTCGAGGCCAAAGGGTGTTTGAATCACCCGAATATGAGCTGCTGCACGGCCAAGAGGAGCTCATCCACACCGGCCGCCTGGTGCCTGTCTATCCTCTGGTCGAGGGGCTTGGCCAGCGAACTCTAAGACGCTGGGTGAAGCAAACTCTGGATTCCACTCTACATCAAGTAGCCGACTTTCTACCGGAGGAGATGAGGCACCGCGCTGGTCTAATGGGTCTTGAGAACGCCATTGCTCAGGCCCACTATCCAGAAACCGAGGCTGACCAGCGCGCTTCCAGGACTAGGCTGGCCTTTGATGAGCTTTTCCTGATGCAGCTTGCCGTCCTGTCCCGCAAAAGGGAATGGCAGCAACAGGGAGCGGGAATTCCCATAAAAGCAGACCAGCCACTACTTGGCGCCTTTTTTGCCAGCCTGCCCTTTACCCTTACCTCGGCCCAGGAGAGGGCTATAGGAGAGATCCTGAAGGACATGGAGAAAGACTGCCCCATGAGTCGCCTTCTCCAGGGAGAGGTGGGCAGTGGCAAAACGTTGGTGGCCCTGGTTGCCCTTCTGACGGCTGCATCTAATAGCTACCAGGGTGCTCTTATGGCGCCCACAGAGATCCTGGCCGAGCAGCATTTTATCACCACATCCCATATGCTCTCGAGCCTGGGACGCCCCATTCAAGAGGAGAACCTCGTCTCGGTATATATTGACCCTTTTCCGCGTCCTATTTCTCTGGGTCTTCTTATAGGCAGCCTGTCCAGAAAGGCCAAAGAGGAGATGCAGCGACGTATCGCCGCGGGAAGCGTGGACATAGTTATCGGCACTCATGCCCTCATACAGCAAGAGGTGGCGATGCCTAATCTTGCCCTGGCAGTAGTAGATGAACAGCATCGCTTCGGAGTCATGCAGAGGTCTTCTCTACGCCAAAAGGGGAAATGGCCTCACCTGCTGGCGATGTCGGCTACACCTATACCACGATCCCTGGCTCTCACCCTTTACGGAGACCTGGATATCTCTGTGCTAGACCAACTACCCGCAGGCCGCCAGGAGATTCAAACTCGCTGGGTGGTTCCTGAAAAACGCCGGGCTGCCTATAACTTCCTGCGACAGGAGATATCCAAGGGTCGCCAAGCCTTCGTTATCTGCCCCCTTATCGAAGGATCTGACACCATACAGGCGAAGGCTGCCGTTGAGGAGCACGAAAAGTTATCCAGGGATGTCTTTCCAGACCTGCGGCTCGGTCTCCTTCACGGGCGCATGGCAATGAAAGAGAAGGAAGAGGCTATGGATGCCTTCCGCCGAGGCGAACTGGACATCCTGGTATCTACCCCTGTGATAGAAGTAGGCATAGACGTACCTAACGCCACAGTCGTACTTATAGATGGTGCCGACCGATTTGGCCTGGCTCAACTTCACCAGTTTAGAGGCAGAGTAGGAAGGGGCCAGCACAAGAGCTACTGTATCTTACTGGCCGATGCCCCATCTGCCGAGGCACGGGAGCGTCTAAAGCTTGTCGAGGAGCTGAAGGACGGTTTCGCCCTGGCCGAGGCTGACCTGCGTTTTCGAGGTCCTGGGGACTATCTGGGCACCCGCCAGAGCGGCCTTCCTGACCTGCGGGTGGCCCGTATATCAGACGTAGAGATCCTGGCCTTGGCCCGCCGTGAGGCATCTAATCTGCTGGATAGCAATCCCCATCTGGAGGGAGGAGCATACCGTCTGCTGTCTCTGCGTTTCAAGGAGTATAGCGCCGCCCTAGCCGGGGAGATGAGCTAGAGAGAACCCGATTAAAGGTTCCTAAGATAAGGGAGCTTTCTTCATTATCGGCATGAGCAGACACATATTCATTCACGCTGCCTCTTGTCATGCCACCTCCGGTAACACGATTTCTGACGCGACGGTTCACACGCCGTCAACCAACATTGATTGTGGGCAATTCGTGGGTTTGACAGATGCTGCGCTATGGGGTAACTTTCATGCCAAAGCTGGTGAGGCCTGAAAACTCATCATGAATTGAGATGCGAGTCCCGGTTTAGGTGTGAATACAAGCTATTGACCAAGTCGGCAGCGGTATGAGAGAATGCTTCGGGAGCGGCGGCGAGAACGTCGTCGTTCTTAGTTGTACATTTGGAGGTGATATATGAGATTAGCGTTTTATGTGGCGTTAGTGCTGGTTATTCTACTCCTTGTAGCGCTAATACCTTTTTACCTCGTCCCGTGGTTCAGAACGTTTTACAGAAAAGAAATCTCGGAAAAGCATCCTCAGTTTCAGAAGTGGGTGCTTGCTATTACGCCCGGCTTTGTCAAGGCTCTGTTACTTGAGGTCCCTGACCTCCCCTCGCTTACAGGCAACAAAAGGGGCATCTATCTTAGAGGCCTGATAGTCACGGTGGCAATGTACTTCGTAATTGGCTTCAGCACGTGGTTGGTCTTGGGGGGACGGCAGCCTGTTCTTGGATTCGCTATCCTTCCCTTTGCCTTGACGGCGTGGTTCTACTTTCAAATCGCGGTTCCGCTGGTATCGATCCAGGGACTAGGTTGGGGAATAGTAGACAAAGAACGTACCAGGCGTACGGAAGGTAGTGATAGACGTGACTAGTAGTACACTCATGGCGAATATCGTGGCTGTAAGTCTTTTAACATCTGCGGTGTTTTTCATCGCATATCTACGGCTGCTGGTAACCCTGCGCCAAAGCCAGGTCCCGCTTCCAGATTATATTGTGGTGTCCGGCTTCCTGCTATCTTTGGTAGTGGAAGCGTGGGGTGCGGTACTCTGGGGTCACTGGGATAGTCTCCAAGGTTCTTTTAACGCAGGCGTCATTGTGGCTATTTTAGGAATCGTCTCGTTGGTGGTTCTTGCCGCGTCGTGGTGGCGTATAACATTCCGGTGGAATCTGCCTCAGCGGGACTCAGAATGACAATTTACGTTTTTCGTTAGTTTTTGTTTAAGGCCCCTTCCTAGCCAGGAATGGGGAGTAATTTTGTATCCCGATGAAATCGGGACACTCCCCTTTTTCTGCAGCCTTCTAGTGTTCTTATTCAGGAATTCGCCCCATAATCAACACGCCCTTTGCCAAGCCTTGTAGCTGAGAACCTCAAGGCCAAAGGCTAGGGACCGGCGACCGATGACTACTTAACGATGAAACTAATACACCACCCAACTTTGCTTTTTGTTGCCGTTATTTAATATAATATAG
>JACQTT010000095.1 GCA_016210665.1 Chloroflexota bacterium
CCCTTTAACCCCCTAGCCAGAGGCCCCTTTATCTCTTCGATAGCCTGTTTCCGGTCGTGAGAGACGGCGAAACTCACGCCAACGTTAACCTCAAGGCCGCTGAAGTCCCTGCCCACTTCCTTAGCCTTAGCCTTGAGGCTTTCTAACCCTGCCAGAACACCTTCAGCAGGATCGCGGCCTCTGCCTGCCCCAGAGCCTCCAAAAATGATGCCGTCGGCCAATCGGAGGGCCATTCGGGTATTTAAAGGCCCCACTGCGGCCACATGTATGGGAATGTCCGCCTTCCTCTCTTTGAACTTGGCTCGAATAACCTTCACGGCCTCACGCAAAACGGAAGCGGATGCGGGCTTCCACCCGATGCTTCCTACGGCGTTGGCACCTGCTCCTATCCCCAGCATAGCGCGGCCTCCGGAAATCTCGTGAAGGGTCAGCATGTGGTTGGCCGTAACCCGGGGGTGGCGAGTCAAGGGATTCGTTACGTTTGGGCCTATTCCCATCCGCGATGTGTTGACGGCTACTATGCTGTCCCAGGCGCAATAATCGTCATAGGCATCGGTGGAATCTATCAGCCAGAAGTTTTCGAAGCCGTTATCCTCGGCCAGCCTGGCCAACTCGACCCAGCTAGCATAGTCCAAGTCCTGCCAGATGTCGGCGTCTATCCTGGGCATATCTTCTCTCCTTTCTTTCTTCAAGTACCTATAAATCGGCGCCCACAGAGCCTTCTCAAACTCCGCTCTTAGTTCGACATGCTCACCACGAGCGGACGATTATGACCCACCATTTCCCACGGCCAAGAGCCGTCCCATCTGGGGCCCAAAGGGATTGGAGGGTACCCTCCTCATGATTAAGGACTCCTTTTGGCCTAATTCTTTAACCACACGGATTCCCAGGAACGGAGGATGAAGGAGTTGATAAAGCCGTACAGCGAGCCTGAAAGGTTCTCCACCGATGGGTGCCACATCTGTACTACGTATTGCATTACCGTGTCTATGACATAGACGTTCTCCTCCTGCAGGTCGAAGATCTTCTTGTACGCCTCCCTTTGCTTAACGGGGTCGAAGGTTGTGCGAGAGATCTCTGCCCACTTGTCCACCTCGGGGTCGTTCATGTTCCCGAAGTTTTGTGACCCCTTGGAGTTATATCTGTTATATACGATGGCGTCCCAGGAGGTGGTGGCCGTGCCGCCGGTATTGGTGCTCATATTCTCGTATGTCCTGTCGTTGAGCCTTTTGGAGGAGGCAAGTCCCTCCAGGGGGTTAAGGGTGACATCTACTCCTAGGTTTTCCTTCCACTGGAACTGGACCAACTCCTTCCACGCCAGCTCGCCGCCTCGCTCGGCCGCGCCTATATCCATGGTCGCCTTGAAGCCCTTGGGGTAGCCGGCCTCGGCCAGCAGCCTCTTCGCCTCGGTGGGGTTGAACTGGAGGTACTTGCCCCTCTCATTGGGCAGAGGAGGGGTGTCCCAACCCAGGGCATCTATGGGGATCTGTTGGGAGACAAACGCGTGGCCGTTCCAGGCGGTGTCTATTATAGCCTGGCGGTCTATGGCCATGGATAGGGCTCGGCGCACTCGCACGTCGTTGAAGGGCGCCTTGTCCAGGCGCAACCAGACCTTCCGATTATTGGCGGGGACGTTGGGAACCGCCATACCTCCACACTGTGGGCACTTTTGCATGATTAGCTCGGCTTGGCTTTTATAGTCGTAAACGCTGGTGGAGTGGATTTTCCCTATAGCGAAGGCGGCTATAGCCGCGGCGGTGTCTCCGATGGAGACGACCTCTATGCGGTCCACAAAGGGGAGCTGCTTGCCTTTAATGACCCCTCTGTCACCCTTGATATGGTATTTAGGATATCTCACCATAGCCCAGGGTCCTCTGGACTCGTACTCCACTAGCTTGAAGGGCCCGAAGCCAACGCACCACTTTTTGACGGCCGCAGCATCCATCTCCGGGGCGGTAAACAGGTGGGAAGCGTCGGCGAAGACGGTTAGAAGATGGGCGTAGGGCTGGCTGGTCTTGAGGACTATGGTGGAGGGGTCTTTGATGGTCACATCGGTGATGATCTTAAAGGTGCCTGCAAAGACGCTGTTGTCTCTTAACTGCTCTATTCCATACTTCACGTCCTCGGCGGTCACCCGTCGGCCGTTGACAGGGGGGACGTCGTGCCAATAGACCTCGGGGTTCAGCTTGAACTCCCAGGTAAGCTCGTCTATCCTTTTCCAGGATTCGGCGGCGTCGGGGAGTACCTCATGGGTCACCCGGTTATGGAAGTGATCCACGTTAGTCCTCAGGAGGCCTGCGTAGCACGCGGCGCCCCCTCCGCTGACGCTTACACCGAGTCTGAAGTCCCAGTGGGCTGTACCGATGTTGAGGGTATCGGGGGAGAGTCCCGCAAAGGTATAGACGCCACCATATTTGGGCTCGGTCTTGGGCTCGGGTATCTGCGTATAGTAGTAGACGGTGGGGTATTTAGCCAGGAAGTCTGCGACAATCTTGGGGAGCTTTAGCTGGGCGACGGGAACAGAGGTAGCCGTGGGCGCCGCCGTTGGGGCTGGCGCGACTGTAGCTGCGGGCGCAGGCGCTGGGGCTACCGTGGGTGCGGGAGCCTTCGTCGGAGTCGGCGGCACGGGCGTCGCCGTAGGTGCGGCGGCGCGGCAGCCGGCAATAGCCAGCGATGTTGCAAACAACAACAGAACTGGAAGCCATAACAACTTACGCTCGTTCACAATCTACCCCCTAATTGTTAGTCGTCTTTACGGCCTTTAACCTACCATACTAAAATAGCACGGGAATCAGGATTTGTCAAGATTGTGGTCGATGTCACAATTATCTTAGGACTGAAGATATTTGCATTAGATACATAACGAATGGCAATCGTTAACACTTTACGGATATCGTAATAGCGTGGTTAAGGTAAATACCTGACACAAAGCGTGGTGTTGTCTAGGACTACATATCCCTTCTGCCAGCAGAAGATAGCATGGCTACCGAAGAACGGCAGTAGCAGATACCTGAGAAAGGAGCGGGGCAAGTAGGAAAATAGTCGGGGTCTTTTCATTCTCCAGAGGATAGCGTCCCTCCCCTCGTGGTGAGCTTGTAGAACCACGAGCGAGAGCCGCAGACCATCTCCGCCGTGCTCTTTCATAGCTATTTTATGACACAGGGGTAACATCTCTTATCGCGCTGTTTGTGAGTCGGCTAACACGCGCCATCGGCAGAAACCACAACAGAGCCAGAGATCCGATGGCCACGGCAGAAAGAGTCAGAAATCCGGGCGTGAAGGAGTTTGTAAACTCCTTCACGCTGCCCAAGAGAACAGGCAGCAAGAAACCTCCCAGGCCTCCGATTGCTCCGACAATTCCTGAGGAGATTCCGATAGCGCCCCGAAAGCGTTGCGGCACCATTTGAAAGACCGCTCCATTTCCCATGCCTAAACACGCCATGCCAATGACCAGCAATACCATCATAAGTGCAACGGAAGGCAGAAGGGCGCCCAAGGCATACAGGGATCCTATGCCTAAAAACAGAAACGAGAGCACTCTCACACCGCCCAACCTGTCCGCCAGATACCCCCCAATAGGCCGGACCCCGCTACCAACAAAAGCGGCGACAGCAGTAAGATACCCAGCGGTGACAGGCATAGCTCCATACTGGTCTCGTAGAAAAACTGGTAAGAAGCTGCTTAGCCCCACATATCCACCAAAGGTAACGCTGTAGAAGAGGCAAAACCACCAGAGGTCTCCGTGTTTAAGGATGGACAGGTACTCGCCTATGGGTCGTCCCACCGAATGATCTTGCCTATTCTTGGCCATAATAATGAAAGCCACTAGGACAACAGCCAGGGGGATCATTGCCAGCCCCAGCACGTTATGCCAGCCCACAAGGTTGGCCAAGCGCGGCGCCAGCAGGTTTGCAATGACGGTGCCACTGTTCCCTGCAGCGGTGATGCCCATTATCAGACCCTGGCGCTCCGGTGGATACCATCGGCTGGCCAGAGGAAGTGCTACTGCAAAGGACGCTCCCGCAGTGCCCAACATCAGGCCGACGAGGATCACGATAGGCAAGCTGCTTCCTAACTGCCAGCCCAAAAGCAGGGGAAGAAATAGGAAAGCCAGCAGCGCGATGCCCGCCGGCCTCCCTCCGGTTCGGTCGCTCAGCAGACCCAGAGGTATGCGCAGAAGAGAGCCGCTAAGAATAGGTACCGCCACCAGCAGGCCCTTCTGGAGCGGGCTGAGACCCAGGTCCTCGGCTATGTAGATGCCCAGCGCACCTAGTAGCACCCATAGCATAAAGCTAAGATCGAAATGCAAGAAGCAGGCGATTAGTGTGGGGCGATGACCTTGGGGAGTAGCGTAGGCAGCCATATTTGGCGATTCTGTGACAATAACGTTGGGCATCAGTCCCTCCCTAATGATGGCGACGCAATATCGGCTGAGGCTACTGAAGAAGCGGCGTCCTCTCCACTTTGGAACCTGGTAGATATGGTCAGAAGGATGTCACCATCCTCGCTAACTGAGAGCGGATACGTCTTCAGAGCCTTACATTCATGCCCAATGGGCTGGCCTGTTGAAAGATTGAACTTGTAGGCGTGAAGGGGACAGACGAGGGTCTGCCCACCGATGATTCCATCGGCCAATGGCCCGCCCTTATGAGTGCAGAGCGCTTGAGTGGCATAGACCTGGCCGCTTCGAGTACGGAAGACGGCTACCGGGACATGACCGACAAGAAACATCCTGCCTTCTCCTATGGGCAGCTGCTCTATGGGGCCTAAGTTGTGACGCTGACTCGCCGCAGGTGCTGCGCTGACCATAAGCATCTCCTAGCTCTCCACCGATGCCAAGACAGTCTTGAACTGGGCATTATGCACTGGACTCTCGGCTTCTCTCCAGGGGTCCGAGTATGCGTCCACTGCCGATTGGATATCCTTATCCAACCGCTGGCAGATGCCCTCGGCATCCTGCACCAGCAGCCGGCGCAACTGCTCTATGCCCATGCGCTCCACAAAATCGTAGGTCCGTTCCTGGTATTTGGCGTTCTCCCTGTAGTACTGCATGAAGCGACCCATGTATTTCATAACCTCATCGTGGGTCTCCACGACACACAGAATATCGGCCTTCCGGACTTTTGCTCCTGCGGCACCGCCGATATACACCTCCCATTTACCCCCCTCTATGGCCACTGCGCCCAGGTCCTTGACAGTCGCTTCGGCGCAATTGCGTGGACAGCCAGAGGATGCCAGCTTCATCTTGTGGGGAGCCTCGATGCCCTGGAAGCGTTTTTCGATCTTGATGCCTAATGCCACGCTATCCCCAAGACCATAGCGGCAGAAGTCGGTACCCACACAGGTCTTGCAGGTGCGAAAAGCCTTGGTGTAGGCATGGCCCGAAGGTATCTCCAACTCCTTCCATATCTGGGGAAGCTGTTCCTTTGCTACGCCTAGCAGATCTATGCGTTGTCCTCCGGTGATCTTGACCATTGGAACATCGAATCTCTCAGCCACGTCGGCGATGCGACGAAGCTCTTTAGGAGAGGTAACACCTCCATAAATGCGGGGAACCACGCTAAAGGTTCCATCCCTCTGTATATTTGCATGGACCCGGTCGTTGATGAAGCGAGCATCGCGCTCATCTTCATACTCCTTGCCCCAGATGGTCTTCAGTAGAGAGGCTAGACCCATCTTGCTGCCTGGGTCCTCCTTGCCTTCTGCTAGAGCTTGGAACACCTCCGAAACGCTGCGCAGGTTCCGCTCCTTTATGGCGTTCATGAGCTCCGACTTGGTCAGAGGAATACCCGGCACGTAATAGTGCATTGAAGGGTCTTGGGTGACCAGGCCATCAGAGGCCAACTCTAGTATGGCCTGCACCAGGGGCTTGCAAGAGCCACAGCCGGTTCCTGCGCGGGTGGCATCACAAAGGGACTTGAAACTCCTCGATCCAGCCTTGACCGCCGCTACTAGTTTGCCCTTGCTTACCCCGTTGCAGTTGCATACCTGGTCTGAGTCCTGCATATCGGCCACGTTAAGGGCCTGGGTTTGCGATGCCAGTGGAAAAAGCAGCTCGGCGCGGTTGTCTGGCAACTTGGCCTGTCTATCGAAGGCCTGGGATGCACTGAGACCTGTCATACCATCTCCCAAGAGTATGGCCCCCATCAAATGCCCATCTCTGACAACCAGTTTCTTATATACGCCCCGGGTTGGCTCAGAGTAGGTGACCACCTCGTCTGTGTCTCCAGAAGAGTCCTTGTCCCCCATAACTGTCAAATCTACTCCCGCCACCTTGAGCTTGGTGTAAACTCTAGAGCCTACGTAGGTGGCTTTCTGGTTATGCTCTGTCAGGCGGTCAGCCAGTACCCGTGTCTGTTCCCACAAAGGGGCTACTATACCGTAGGTTTTGCCCCGGTGTTCGACACATTCCCCGACGGCGTAAATGTCTGGGTCGCTTCGAGAGCAGAGGTCGTCATTCACCATGATGCCGCGTCTAAAAAACAGCCCAGCCTGCTTGGCCAACTCCACATTAGGCCGAATACCCGCGGCGAAAACCACCATATCGCAGTTCAGAGAAGAGCCGTCCTGAAAGGCCAGCCCCGACACACGGCCATCGCCGAGGATCCCCCGCGTGACCTTTTGCAAGTGGATACGCATCCCCATCTTCTCCACAACACCTCGAAGCATCTCCCCCGATTGGGTATCCAGCTGGATCTCCATCAAAGATGGCATCAGGTGGACGACGTGTACCTCCAGGCCGCGGTTGAGGAGTCCCCTGGCGGCCTCTAGACCCAACAGGCCGCCTCCGATGACTGCCGCTGTGCGCGCCTGGGCAGACCATGAGATGATAGCTTGGGTGTCATCCAGCGTCCGAAAGACAAAGACTCCTTCTTTAGACCCTCCGGTATCGTTGGCGATGCCATCTACCGGGGGTACAAAGGGCAGGGAGCCAGTGGCAATGACCAGTTTGTCGTAGGACTCTGAGATGCCGCCGGGTGCATACACCTTCTTGGCCAGACGATCCACCCAGCCTGCCTTGACACCGGCGTGAAGGGTAATCCCATTATCCTTATACCAGGCCAGGGGATTAATGAAGATGTCTTTTGTGTCATGAGTGCCCGCTAGCACACTGGAGAGGAGGATGCGGTTGTAGTTACCGTAAGGCTCATCGCCGAACACCACGATGTCGAAAGCCTCCGATGCATTACGAGCTACGAGCTCCTCCAGTAAGCGTGCACCCGCCATACCGTTGCCAATGACTACGAGCCGTTGTTTCTTCGCCATAGCACGCTCCTCTAATCTTCCTGGTGCCGCTCAATGCGAACGGCGCAGACCTTGAACTCAGGCATTCGACTGGTGGGGTCTAAAGCCGGGTTGGTGAGCCGGTTCACTGCCTGAACGCCCCCCCAGTGGAAGGGGACAAAAATGGTGTCCTGGCGAATGCCCGGAGTGAATCTTGCGGTAAAGACGGCCGCTCCCCGTCGCGTCGAAAGGGTGACTTGATCTCCGTCGGATATACTATTGTGACGGGCTGTCGTCGGATGGATTTCGGCAACAGCCTCCTTGGATAGATTTACAAGCTCGGCAACGCGCCGTGTCTGCACGCCCGACTGGTATTGGGCGAGAACACGCCCTGTGGTCAGGAAAAGGGGATATTCTGCGTCTATCTCCTCGGCGGGCGGCTCGTGGCGGATTGGATGAAACTGGGCGCGTCCACTGGGCGTAGGGAATACGTCGGTGAAGAGACGCGGGCTGCCCGTGTGCTCTTCCGATGGGCACGGCCAGAATACTCCATTGTGCGCCTCGATCTTCTCGTAGGTGATGCCGGAGTAATCGGCAATCCCGCCAGCGCTGGCCCGCCTCAACTCCTCAAACACCTCCCGGGCCGAGTCAAACTCAAAGTGCTGGCCCTTGCCCAGTCTCGCCGCCAGGTCGCAGAGAACCTGGATATCTGTCCGGACCTTTGGCGGAGGGTCGAAGGCCCTGCGCCGAAGGATTACACGTCCCTCCAAGTTGGTCATGGTGCCTTCCTCTTCGGCCCACTGGGCCGTAGGCAGCACGACGTCAGCCAGCAGGGCAGTCTCCGAGGGGAAGAAATCGGCGACTACCAGAAAGTCCAGGGTCTTGAGCCTCTCCTCCACGTGAAGGACGTTGGGTGAGGAGACTACAACGTTGGATCCCATTACCAGAAGTGCCCTCACCCCTCCATCCCGCCCGCAGGAGTCTAGCATCTCATAGGCGGACTTACCGGAACCTGGGATCTCTTCTGGAGATATTCCCCACACTTGGGCGATGTGCTGGCGGGCT
Source organism: Chloroflexota bacterium (assembly GCA_016210665.1). Classification (GTDB taxonomy): domain Bacteria; phylum Chloroflexota; class Dehalococcoidia; order Lucifugimonadales; family JACQTT01; genus JACQTT01. The sequence goes on from JACQTT010000095.1 coordinate 8,290, forward strand.
GAAGGATCATCTATCCGACGGTAGCCGGGAAGCTGATCTGCTTTCTGGCCGTGTTCTCTTCCACCTTGGCCGTTGCCCTGGCCTGTGATGCAGCCATAGCCACAGTAGGGCTTCCCTACTAGCCCCAGGGCAAGGGCTATGTTGATGTAGGCTAGGGTATTGTTTACGCCTTGGGACTGCTGCTCGGGACCACGGGCTGTAAAGACCATGGCCGTCTTTGCTGTCCCCAACATGCGCGCTGCGCTGAGCAGTTGGGACTCTGAGATACCCGTCAGTCGCTCGACGCGCTCCGGCCAATATGTGGCCGCAACTCCTCGGACCCGTTCAAATCCTACGGTGCGCTCTCTAATGTACCCCTCATCTATGAGGCGATCTCTCACCAGGATGTGTAGCAGCCCATTTGCCAGGGCTGCATCAGAGCCGGGAGTAAGCCCCATATGGACGCTCGCAGCCTGGGCCGTCAGCGAGCGTCTGGGATCTACGACGATGAGATGGCCGCCATTGGCCCGCTGGGCTTGCAGATATTGCATGATAGGAGGCATCGTCTCCGCCAGGTTGCTGCCGACAAGAAGAATCGCCTCTGCGTGGGAGATGTCCTCTAAAGGAAAAGGCAAGCCCCTATCTATACCGAAAGCCTTGTTGGCGGCGGCAGCCGCCGATGACATGCAATATCGGCCATTGTAATCCACGTTGGCGGTGCGGAGCGCGACTCTGGCGAATTTGCCCAACAGATATGCCTTCTCGTTGGTCAGGGACCCTCCTCCGAACACACCCACGGCATCTGCCCCGAACCGTGCCTTAGTCTCTGTAAATGCCCTTGCAATACGGTCCATAGCCTCATCCCAGGTTACCGTCTCAAGCTGGCCTTCTCCGTGGCGGGCCAGGGGAGCTAGCAGTCGCTCAGGATGATTAAGGGTAGCTGCAGAGGTCCACCCCTTGATGCACAGCGCTCCTTTATTAACAGGGAAGGAGCCGTTGCCCAATACGGCTACCGAGTTGCGAAGGCCAGTGAGCAACATGCCGCACTGCAGTGCGCAGTATGGGCAATGAGTAGCCGTTTCGGTAGGCTGGGGTATAGAAGAGTAGTTTATCTCCTGGCTATCTTCGTTTTCCATTTAGGGCCAGGATATGTGAAATAGTTTACAAACGTTTTTCGTAAGAGTTACAAGTCTGTAAACTCAGTGCCATAAAAAGGTGTTTCTTCTGTCACCCTGAGGAGCGGAGCGACAAAGGGTCTGGGGGGAGACCCCACCCCAGATTCTTCGCCCCGACGGGTCGGGGCTCAGAATGACAATTTTATTTCGCAACTAAGCTCTAGAGACACTGCGCTAGTTCACGATGATTTTTTTGACCTCGGTAAAGTGTCACTAATCTACTGGACGAGTACATAGCCTTTACATAGGGTTGATGTCCCAGATATAATCTTAGACGAAAAAGCGGAAGCCAGAAAAGTGGAGAGATTGTTTTGGCAGTTTTACCTATGCGGATGTTGCCTGACCCTATCCTGCGCCAGAAGGCTAAGCGGATACGCAACATTGATGCATCTCTTCTGCGTTTGATAAATGACATGATTGACACTATGCAGGCGGCTCCAGGTGTGGGTATAGCTGCCAATCAGGTGGGAGATCTCCATCGAGTCATGGTTATACAACTTCCCGATGAGGAGCCAATTGTGTTTATCAACCCTGAGATCACCGAACGCTCCGGGGAGCGAGAGGTGATAGAGGGATGTCTCAGCATTCCCGGCTACCAGGGTTATCTCAAGCGTTCCATAACGGTCAAAGCCAGGGGTCTTGACCTCCATGGCAAGCTATTCAAGGTAAGGGCCGATGCTTCTACGGAATCTGAGCGGGACGCGCTTTTTGCTGAGGCCTTGGAGCACGAGATAGACCACCTGAACGGGATTCTTTATATAGACCATCTGGAGAGTCACGAGAGCTTACACAAACTAGAACCTGAAACGGCGCAGGTACAGGCCTCTTCATAAA
>JACQTT010000097.1 GCA_016210665.1 Chloroflexota bacterium
GCGATTGACGCTTCGCACCATTACTGCTACCATGATGCCATGGAACGCACCACCATCTCTATGCCGGACGAGTTGCTTCAGCGGCTGCGGATGATTGCCGCGGAGCGGCGCACATCTATGGCTGCCCTGGTCCGAGAAGCCCTGGAAGAGAAGGCCAAGAGTTATCGTCCACGGCCGCGCAGCTGGGGTGTCGGCGCCTCGGGGCACACAGACACCGCGAGCCAGGCGGGTGACATGCGGCCGGAGCCTCGGTCATGGCGCTAGTCCTCGACACCGGGCCGCTGTATGCGTCCCTCGACCGCACCGATGCCCAGTACCGGCGCTGCCTTGATCTTCTGCAGGACACTCTGGAGCCCCTGGTGATCCCCGCGCCTGTGCTGATCGAAGTAGACTGGCTCGTGCATAGCAGGCTTCACGCCGGAGTCTTCCTGGCCCTTCTCGACGACATCCTTGCCGGCGCTTACCATGTGGAGGAGGTGCAGCCCGAGGACTACCGTCGCATCCGCGAACTCTGTGACCGGTACGCTGACGCCGACGTGGGGTTTGTGGACGCTGCAGTCCTTGCGGTTGTGGAGCGGCTCAACGAGCCAAAGCTAGCCACCCTTGACCAGCGCCACTTCCGCGTTCTACGGCCACGTCATGTGGACAGGCTTCTGCTCCTTCCAGAAGAGCAGGCGTGAAAGGTGGTGGGAGGAGAGGAGGTGGAGAAGGTGGCGGCGGAGGTTTAGGGGGTATGCCGCTAGTCGTGGCGAGCTTGGGGTTGGCTAAGCTCGCATAGCTTTGCGGAATTCGAGGAATTGTGGAGGGTACGCGGAAGGTAGTGGACACGTCAGAAACCGCTTGTTTGCCTAGGGCTGGAGGTGTGGATATAATCAGGCAAGTGTCAAAGAAATCGAGAGCAGTACACCATGACATCTTGATCGAATTGGAATCAGAGTCATGACCATGGTGGACGGAAGGTGGAGATATGCTAGATGCAAAAGGATTCATCGAATCAATCAAATTAAGGAATTTCCTTTCTTACGGTCCTTCAGCAGATGAGAACAAACTCATATCTCTCAACGTGTTGATAGGATCTAATTCATCTGGCAAGTCCAATCTTATTGAAGCCCTCGGCATCTTACGCGCGGCTCCAATGGATCTGACTGAGCCAATCCGCGAGGGCGGAGGAATAGGGGAGTGGCTTTGGAAAGGTTCTAAGCAGAAAACGCCTGCCGAAATCGCGGTGACCTTAAAAAACCCATCTGGGCAACAATCTCTCCGATATCGGCTGAGCTTTACGATGGTAGGGCAACGATTCGAACTAATCGACGAATCCCTCGAAAACAAGGACAGGGTAAATCCGTTTGAAGAAGACGTGTATTTCTTCTATCGTTACCAGAATGGGTTTCCAGTTCTGAATGTTCAAGACACCTCCCAGACGTCTTCCAGAGCTCCAACTGGCCCCAAACTCCGCCATCTAAAGCGAGAAGACCTGGATCCATCGCAGTCAGTGCTCTCCCAAAGGAAAGATCCTGACCAATATCCAGAGCTAACCTATGTTGCTAATCAGTTCTCCAAAATGAGGATGTATCGTGAATGGGACTTGGGCCGCTATACGCCCCCTCGGCTTCCTCAAAAGCCAGATTTGCCCCAGGATTTTTTACTAGAAGACGCCAAAAATCTTGTCTTGGTGCTTAACTCTCTGGAGCATAAATCGGGAGCAAAGCGGGTTCTCCTAGATCGTCTTAAGAACTTCTATCGCGGCATAGAAGATTTCACAGTAAAGATTGAAGGGGGAACAGTACAGCTTTTCCTCCACGAAAGGGGCCTCAGAGAACCCGTGCCGGCTACACGCCTATCTGATGGCACCCTTAGATACCTTTGCATGCTCACAATTCTCTGCCATCCAACGCCTCCTCCAGTTGTCTGCATCGAAGAACCGGAATTGGGCTTACATCCAGATGCTTTGAAGAGCATTGCGGAGCTGCTTGTTGATGCTTCCCAGCGCACACAATTGATAGTCACGACGCATTCCGAAACGTTAGTGTCTCACTTGAACAATGTTCCAGAGAGTATCCTTGTATGCGAACGCGACGAGGATGGAACGAAATTGCGTCGTCTTGACAAGGATCGCCTAAAAGAATGGCTACAGCAATACAACGTTGGTGAACTTTGGCGCATGGGTGAGATAGGGGGCAATCCATGACAAGTGAGATCCGCATTTACGTGGAAGGCGGCGGTGACAGTGCTTTCGGCAAAGCGACACTCCGTAGTGGGTTCAACACCTTTTTTCGGAGTCTGGTCGATGATGCCAGAAGCAAGCGAATCAAGTGGGCTGTGATTTTACTGGGCCCACGTGATAAATGTCTTAGCGCTTTCAACACCGCTTTGAAGACCCATCCTGACGCCTTCAACATATTGATGGTGGATGCTGAGGGCGCGGTATCCGTAGAACCACGCCAGCATCTGCGTGATAGAGATAGTTGGGATGTTCTGGCACCAGAAGAGAACTGCCACCTCATGGTTCAGACAATGGAAGCGTGGTTTGTGGCCGACTTCGATGCTCTCAGCACCTACTATGGCGATAGTTTCTTAGGCTCGGCCATTCCTCGCACTTCAAACGTTGAAGAGATTGACAAGATTACGCTTCTATCCGCCCTAGAGAGGGCGTCCCAAAACACCCAGAAAGGCAGGTACAATAAGATTCGGCACGCAGCCGATTTGCTCGGACGAATTGACACAACACTTGTCCGCCAAAAGGCCTGGCATTGTGACCGCCTTTTCAGTGCTCTCAAGTCGCGCATCCATTGACCGCTGTCTCCCTAGCCCGCCATCTCTGAGCACCACCTTTAACTCCTTCCCATGGGCACAAACTGCTGCTGGGGAGCTAGGCTGAATTCGAACACATCCATCCTTATTGTGTGATGGGTACACTTGAGTTATTGCCCGGCTTATCTCCCCATAAGCTCTCCAGTTCCTGCTACCGAGCCAAAAAATAATGCAGGTATTGCTGATTTCGTCCTTCCTTAAGCTCGGCTGCGGTGTCACATCCCCTGATTGACATGGCTATATCCGCGATTCACACCAATAGCGCCTAAACGCGCGGCACTACAGGTTTACAATTGCGCTTCGCCTGCCTGATTTATATCATCTCGCAGGGCTTCGTGGGCACGGTTTCTAGCAATCCATGAACTGGCTTTCACTTAAAGGGTCTATCCTCACGCGCCTTTCTTTAGTAACATTCACTCACCAGAGATCATTATGTAGGATTGGGTCTGGAAGGCTGGCCTGCTGACGAGAGCTCAACGCGGCCACGCCGCTTCAGAAGGAGGTATGCTTGGAGAAGCATCATTACACCGTTATCCTTGAGCGGGAGGAGGGAGGGGGATATCACGCCTTCTGTCCCGCTCTAAAGGGGTGTCATACCCAGGGCGATACCCTCGATGATGCCCTGGCCAACATCAAAGAAGCCATAGAGGTTTACCTTGAGAGCCTGCGGAAGCATGGAGAGTTGGTGCCTGTCGAGGACATCCTGATCAAGCCGGTAGAGGTCGCCTTGTGACCTCCAGGCTGCCAGCAGTCACAGCCAGGGATGTGATAAGAGTTGCCAGAAAAGTGGATTTTGTGTTTGACCGTCAGAAGGGAAGCCATGCGGTTTATTACCGTGAGAAGGATAAGGCAAGGATAGTAGTGCCCATGCACGCTCGCAAGACCATTAAGCTTAAGACATTGGTGGGTATCTTGGAAGACATGGGCTTAAGCAAAGAAGAATTTCGGGAGCTTTTGTAAAACAGCAGATCACCCAGTGAGGTAGCAAAGTCACCATGCGCGTATCACAGCTATTTGGCAAGACGTTAAGGGATGAGCCTGCCGAGGCGGAAACGGTTAGCCATCGCCTTATGCTCAAGGCTGGCCTAATCCATCAGGTGGCGGCTGGCGTGTACAGCTACCTTCCCCTGGCCTGGCGGTCCCTGCGCAAGATCGAGCAGATCATTCGGGAGGAGATGGAAGCCGCTGGCGGCCAGGAGCTTCGCATGCCTGCCCTCCAGCCCAGGGAGCTGTGGGAGCAGTCAGGCCGCGCCGAGGCCTTTGGCCCTACCCTGTTCACCCTTCAGGACCGTCGCGAGAGGGCCATGATTATTGCTCCCACTCACGAAGAGGTGATAACCTCTATAGTCAGGGCCAACGTCCGCAGCTATAGGGATCTGCCCCTCATCCTCTACCAGATCCAGACCAAGTTCAGGGACGAGCTTCGGCCGCGTGGGGGGCTTATCCGGGTCAGGGAGTTCGACATGAAGGACGCCTACAGCTTCGACCCCGACGAAGATGGCCTGGACAACAGCTATCGTGCCATGGTTCAGGCTTACAAGAACATCTACTCACGTTGTGGCCTCCCCTACCTTATGGTTGAGGCCGACAGCGGAGCCATTGGAGGGAAGGACTCCCACGAGTTTATCCTTCTGGCCGAAAGCGGTGAGGACGTGGTGATCCAGTGCGCCACCTGTGGCTACGCCGCCAACGCCGAGAAGGCGAAGAGCGTTAAGCCTCCTCAGAAGATGGAGTCTCTCCTGCCTTTGGGGGAGGTGCACACGCCGGGTATAAAGACCATAGAAGACCTGGCCAGGTTTCTAGGCGTGCCCAAAAGCAAGACTCTCAAGGCCGTCTTCTATTGGGCGGATGGCCAGGTGGTCTTTGTTACCATTAGAGGAGACCTGGCGGTTAACGAAGTCAAGCTAAAGAACGCCCTGCGCGCCACCGACCTCCGCCTGGCCACCAGCCAGGAGGTAGAGGCCGCCGGTCTAGTAGCCGGCTCGGCGTCTCCCATTGGACTGAAGGGTATAAAGAGCGTGGCCGACGACTCTATCCTTCTGGGGTTCAACTTCGTGGTCGGGGCCAACAAACCCGACTACCATTTGCGAAACGCCAACTATCCCAGGGACTTCGCCGCAGACGTAATCACCGACATAGCCCTGGCCGAGGAGGGGCAGGGGTGCGAGAGATGCGGCTCGCCCTTGGGGCAGGCCCGGGGAATAGAGGTGGGGCACGTCTTCAAGCTGGGGACAAGGTATAGCGAGACCTTCGGGGCCACCTTCCTCGACCGGGAAGGGGTTCAGCGTCCAATCCTGATGGGCTGCTACGGCATCGGCGTGGGCCGTCTGCTGGCCGCCGCCATCGAGCAGAACCACGATGAAAAGGGCGTCGTCTTTCCCATTGCCATCTCCCCTTACGCCGTGTACCTGTGCCCTCTTCAGATGAATGACCCCCAGGTATCCCAGGCTGCCGAATCGCTCTACAAGACTCTGTTGGAAGAGGGCGTGGAGGTGTTGTACGACGACCGGGAGGAATCGCCCGGCGTCAAATTCAATGACGCCGACCTCCTGGGATTGCCTGTACGCCTGGTAGTAAGCTCACGCACTCTTAGAGAGGAAATAGTCGAATTGAAGAGGCGTAAGGAGCAGAAGCCCAGATTGGTGCCGTGGGCAGAGGTGTCTGTTACCTTGAAAGATACTCTGGCTGGAGAATAGGCCAGAGCCGTTCAGTCTACGCTACCCTTACGTCCCCAAGGGGATATTGCCTCGTAGCAATCCACTTTGCCTTAGACATCAGCCTAATTTGTGAAATGAAGTCTTGACATCACAAAAAACTTAGTATATACTTACCGCAAAGATATGCTACTAAAAAGTCCATTTGTGCATTTATGCTTTCATTGCAAACTTATCGCAAAAAGTGAGTCTAAGAGTCGGTAGCCTGTAGCCGGAGGTAAAAACCGTATGCGAGTCCACTTAAATCCGTCGGCCCTTTTCCGCCGTGGCTTTTCCTATCCTATAGTCCTGTTGGCTAGCCTGGTTCTGCTACTGGCTGGATGCTCATCCGCAACCTCTTCCTCCCTCACGATCTACTCTGGGCGTAGCGCCGAGCTGGTTGACCCTATCATTCGGCAGTTCAGCGAGGCTTCTGGCATTGAAGTAAGAGTGAAATACGCTGATACCGCGCAGCTCGCAGCGACCCTTCTGGAGGAGGGAGGCAAAAGCCCTGCGGATCTGTTTTTCGCTCAAGACCCGGGCGGCTTGGGAGCGGTATCCCATCTGTTAGCTCCTCTTCCAGATAAGATTGTCGATCAAGTGCCGACCTGGGCTCGCTCTCGCGAGGGTAAGTGGGTCGGCCTCTCAGGGCGTGCTCGAGTGGTAGTTTATAACACTGACAAGCTGCGAGAAGAGGAGCTGCCGAATGATATCTTTGACTTTGTCCACCCCAAGTGGAAGGGACGCATCGGCTGGGCACCTACCAACTCCTCCTTCCAGACCATGGTGACCGCAATGCGGCTCTTGTGGGGAGAGGAGAAGACACGCCAGTGGCTATTGGGCATCCAGGGCAATAGCCCCAGGGTATATCCCAACAATACCTCTATCGTCGCGGCCGTTGGCGCTGGAGAGATAGATGTTGGTTTTCCCAACCACTACTACCTCTATCGCTTCTTGACGGAGAAAGGTGACTCCTTCCCTGCACGTAACTATAATCCCAGGTCGGGGGGGCCGGGAGCGCTGGTCATGGTCGCCGGTGCCGGTATTCTTTCCACCTCCAAAAACAGGGAGGCGGCCGAGAAGTTCCTGGAGTTTATGCTTTCTAAAGTGGCCCAGCAGTACTTCGCCAGCCAGACCTTTGAATATCCCTTCATAGATGGGGTAAAGAGCCATCCCTTGTTACCTTCTCTGGCAGGAATCAAGAATCCTACAATAGATATGGCGGACTTGAAGGATTTAGATGGAAGCCAGAAGCTCTTGCGTGAGACTGGAGTGTTGCCTTAACCATGGCTCTGCTGGGAGCTGATGCTGCTAAGGACCGGCTAAGGGCTAAAGGGCCAATCGCCAGGCGATCTGTGTTTTTCCCTCCTGCGGTAGTGTCTGTTCCTGCTGCCATAGTGGCGGCGGCTCTTCTTCTACCCCTGATCTATCTCATTCTGAAAACTCTTGGCGCTGGTGCAGAGACCATGGAGCTTCTGGTACGCATCAGCACCCTGAAGATTCTGCTCCGGACCTGCCTTCTGGCTCTGGCAGTCACAGGTGGTTCCATAGCTCTGGCTGTGCCCTTAGCATGGCTCACGGTCAGGACCGATCTACCTCTAAAAGGTGTATTGTCGGTCCTTACTGTTCTCCCCCTGGTGATACCTAGCTACGTGGGAGGGTATGTAGTTGTCACAGCCCTTGGGCCGCGGGGAATGCTCCAGCAGATGCTAGCTGGCCCTTTTGGCATTGAACGTCTGCCAGAGATATACGGATTCCCCGGGGCATTTCTCACCCTTACTTTCTTAAGCTATCCCTATGTTCTCTTGAGTACTAGGGCCGCGCTCTGGGGGCTTGACCCCGTATTGGAGGATGCTTCTCGAAGTCTGGGGCAAGGCGCCTGGACAACTTTTCGAAGGGTTCTTTTCCCTCAGCTTCGCCCTGCCATTGCAGCAGGCGGGCTGCTGGTGGGTCTCTACACCTTGAGCGATTTTGGGGCAGTATCGTTGTTGCGGTTTGATACCTTCACTCGTGTTATCTATACCCAATATCAGACATCCTTTGACCGCACGCAGGCGGCGGCTCTTTCTATGGTTCTGGTGGCCCTAGCCCTGCTTATTCTAAGCATAGAAGCAGTAACCAGGGGAAGTGCTAAATACTATCAGAGCACTAGCGGTTCAGCCCGTCCTGCTATTCGTGTGAAGCTAGGAGCATGGCGCTGGCCTACTTTGTGCTGCTGTGGGCTTCTTGTATTGGCATCGGTGGTAATGCCTTTATCTGTCCTGGGGTACTGGTTTGTTAGAGGCATAGCTGTTGGAGAGCCTGCCCGCCTGGTTTGGGGGCCTATGATGAACTCTCTGTACGTCTCGGGACTAGCGGCCCTGGTAGCTACGGCGGCGGCGCTGCCAGTTGTCATATTGAGCGTTCGTTATCCCGGCTTCTTGACTGGGCTATTAGAGCGTATCTCATATCTGGGTTTTGCCGTTCCGGGTATAGTAGTTGCGCTAGCGCTGGTGTTCTTTGGAGCCAACTTTGCAACACCCGTGTATCAGAGCCTAGTCCTGCTTATCTTTGCCTATGTACTCCTATTTTTGCCTACTGCCTTGGGTGTGCTGAGGGCTTCCCTTTTACAGGTCAGCCCCGGGGTAGAGGAGGTAGCCAGAAGCCTGGGGCAGAGGCCACACCAGGTTCTGGCTACCATAACTCTACCCTTGATGCGCCCAGGCCTTTTGGCTGGCATAGCCCTTGTTTTCCTGGTGACTATGAAGGAGTTGCCTGCCACTCTGATACTCGGTCCCATAGGGTTCAAGACCCTGGCGACATCCATCTGGAGTGCCGCGGACGAAGCCTTTTTTGCCCGCGCCGCAGCGCCTGCTTTACTTCTAATACTCATAACTTCCATACCTGCGATCTTCCTGACTCGGCGGGAGAGGGGGTTGGAACGATGACTCCAATAGCCCTTAAATGCGCTGGTCTTACCAAAGCCTTTGGCGCTACTAAGGCGGTTTACAAGTTTGACTTGACCGTGGAGGAGGGGCAGGTGCTGGCTCTTGTTGGTCCTAGCGGATGTGGCAAAACTACCACCCTTCGCCTTATCGCAGGCTTTGAGCGTCCTGACGAAGGGGAGGTCTGGATTCAAGGCGAATTGGTGGCTAACAACCAGCGTTACGTGCCACCAGAACAGCGCCATATCGGGATGGTATTTCAGGAATACGCCCTCTTTCCTCACCTAACGGTGAGACAGAATATTGCCTATGGCCTCAGGAAAGGGTCTCGCCAACACCGGAAAAGCCGCCTTGGGGAGATTATGGAGTTGGTGAGGCTTAATGGAATGGAGGACAGGTATCCTCATCAACTTTCAGGAGGTGAGCAGCAGAGGGTAGCCCTGGCGCGCGCTCTGGCCCCTAAACCTGTAGCCATACTTTTGGACGAGCCCTTCTCCAATCTCGACGCCTCTCTGAGGGGAGAGGTACGGGAAGAGATAAGGGGAATTTTGAAGGCCAACAACGCTACTGCCGTGTTCGTTACTCACGATCAAGAGGAGGCTCTATTGATGGGCGATCGTGTGGCGGTGCAATACCAGGGCCATCTGGAGCAGGTGGATACTCCGGAGGGGATATTTCACTCTCCGGCCACCGCCTTTGTGGCCCGTTTCCTTGGTATGGCAGAATTTATCCCGGCCCGTATCGAAGGTGACCTCCTGTGGACCGAGGTTGGGCCGGTGCCTCACCCCAGGGCCCTTGGTTCCGGCGAAGGGCTGGAGGTGATGATACGCCCCGACGACGTTATCATAAGCCCCTCAGCTATGGGCATAGGGCGTATCATAAAACGTGTCTTCCAGGGAGCCTTTTATCTTTACCAGGTGGCTCTGCCTTCGGGGACAACCCTCTACTCCCTTCGGTCTCACACCGAGGAGTTTCCAGAGGGTACCCCTGTAGATGTCCGCCTGGTGGATCATTCACTGCTCTGCTTTCGAAACGGTTATGCTATTCTGGGGGAAGAAAATAGCCCTATCTCAAAACCTTAATCCCCTGGTGGAATCCCTTTGGATTACTTGTCCTTGTCGCTGTTCCAGAACTCCTTCCGAAATGGATTTCTGTAGTCTCTGAAGGCGGAGGCCTTCATCAAGATCCTCCAGACCGAGTGGGCTTATGCCTGCTGCTATCTCTCCAACAATGAACGACTGGACTTGTTGCTTGCCTTCCTCACCTACTATAATCATGAGCGTGCCCACGGCGGCATCTCCGAAGCCACTCTCGCCTCACGCCTGTAAACAATGTCCCTGGGAAGTACAAGTAGTGGTCCCCTCTAATGCCTTGCGTTTTCAACTGATGTATACTGCGGTTATCGCGCAATGGGCGATATCGAGGCGGTTGCCGTATAACAATCCTTTTGGGCGTTGTACTGCAAAAGTGCAGCCTAATTAATAGTTGGGCAGCGAACCAGTCCCCGTCATGGAGGTATTCACATGGCTACGATTAGCTGGCCCTGGGCCATCATTCTTTGCCGGTTCAACGACGTACCCGCAGTGCCACAGGATGTGGACTACTACGAGGATCTGTTCACTCGAAACGGCACAGGAGGCCTATGTGACTACTGGCGCTCTGTGTCATGTAACGCACTCGACTTAACAGAGTCACGAGTGTTTGGATGGTTCGTGATGAACCATGCGTCAACCGAGGTCAGTCGACTTAGTTTTCCAGGTGGTCGCCGTACCTTGGTACAGTGGGGATTAGACACGGCGCGTGCCAACGGTGTCAACCTTGCCGCTTTTCGTTCGGTGCTGGTAGTTCAGAACTTCGGCGGTGATCACGGCGCCGCCGATAACGGCGTGCTGGTCGTTCATCAGAACGCGGGGCTCTGTGAGTTCGGCTTCATCGCCCATGAAATGGGGCACGGCTTTGGTTTGCCACATTCCAATTCCGCGAACCCAGACACGGTGTATGGCGACGGCTGGGATTTGATGAGCTTCGCAGCGACCACATTTCAGTTTCCTATCCAGTTCAGGGATACACAGGGCGATGCCACTGTAGGGCTAAACGCTCGCAATGTGGAGGCACTCAATGCGGTTCCAACGGGGCGCGTCTGGGTTCCTTCCGGCCCAGATTTCAGCCAACAGATTACTTTGGACGCCCTGAATCAACCACCGATAGGCAACCATGGTGCTCTAATAGCGAAGATTCCGACCAATGTCACACGACCACCGCGAACGAACGGCAGCTCCTACACAGTTGAGTTCCGTCGGAGAGCTGGCTGGGATCGCAACATCCCGGAAGACGCCGTTTTGATCCACGAGGTGCGATCAAACAAGTTGTCCTATCTTCAGCCCACGATCCGGGAGCGGTTCACTACCGGGGAAGAATTCGCGAGTCCAGAACCGAAGGTGTTTATTCGTGTGGCCAGCATTGATGCGGCGGTGGGCACGGCAACGCTGCGCTTGTGGGACATCCCGGCGGGAAGTCTGAGAAAGGAAGACTCAAAGCCAAAGGTATATCTGATTCAGGGCGGCACCAAGCGCTGGGTCACCTCCCCTCAAGTCCTGTTTGCGCTTGGCAAGTCTTGGTCCGACGTGCGAGTGGTTCCCGATGGTGGTCTCAACAGCCTGTCCACCGGGCCAGATGTGCAGCTTCCGGTCAATGCGCAAGGTGCTCCGGGCACTGGCATCGGTGGCTATGACCTGGCCGATCCGGCGGATCGTGTTTTCGCCTTCGACTACAACGGCAGCGGCCGGCTCGACCATCTGGTGCTGTATCGGCCTGGCCAGGGCACGATCTGGATCATGAGGAACAGCGCTGGGACGTTCACGCCGGTCTTCGCTGAAGGGGCCCCGGGAACCGGTCTAAGCGGTTATGACCTCGCAGACCCCGCAGACCGCGCCTTCGCTTTCGACCACGACGGCAGTGGCAAGCTCGACCACCTTACTTTGTACCGTCCTGGCACTGGCACCATTTGGATCATGAACAGGATTTAGACCAACTGCGGCGAGGCACAACCCAACAATGTCATTCAATGGACAGTCCGCTTCGCGCCGCCGCTGATGCCGAGCGTTAGGTCATCATAAGTTACTGGCGTGAAGGATTCGGAATTCGCCTTGGATCTGTCTGCGAGGCTCTGCCAGCATCTATCCCTCATTCCCGACAATTATGCCCTAGTTGTAGGTTTTGTCAGGCTTAACCAACCACAAGCGGGGTTCATCAGGGCTTGTATTATCCTAAGTTTTGAAATGAGCTCATATTCTCACAAGGATGGCCTTCTCTTATGCCATTCGGTGTGAACCTCATAAGCGTTGGCTGCCTTAAGCACTTTAACTTCTTCAAAGGGACGGCCGGCTATCTGAAGCCCTATAGGCAACCCTCTTGACGTGAAACCGCAGGGTATCGAAATGGCGGGCATTCCGGTCAAGTTGAAGGGAGAGGTAAGCCTCAGCAGTAGATTCAAAACGGGTTGCGTCTCCCCTCCAACTGCCACCCTTTGTACTCCGATCTTGGGAGCCTCGATGGGACAGGTGGGTGTAAGGAGCAGGTCAACCCTCTTCATTAGATGGGCCATCTTCTCGACAAAGAGAGCTCTAAATCTCTGCGCCTTGACGTAATCGGTAGCCCGCAACAGGTAGGCTACTTCCAGCCTCGCTCGTACATCATCGCCGTAGTCTTGAGGTCTGGCCTTGAAGTTGCTTTCGTGGTAAGCGGCGGCTTCGGCCCCAACGATGGTAGAGGAGATGCTTCGGGAATGCTCCAGTTCAGGCAGATTTACCTCCTCCACATCTGCTCCCAAACCTTCCAGGACCTTACAGGCGTGAAGAACGGCCTCTTTAACCTCCCGGTCTATCACATCGAAGAAGTAGTTTTTGATGATGCCCATGCGGAGGCCTTTCACGCCTTCGTCCAGTCCATAGGTAAAGTCGAGCGCTGGTTCGGTGCTGGAGGCCGGGTCTCTGGGGTCGTATCCAGCCATGACGTTCATCATCAAGGCAGCGTCCTTAACATGCCTGGCTATAGGCCCTACATGATCCATGCTCCAGCTAAGAGGCAATACCCCATGTTTGCTTACCCTTCCGTAGGTGGGCTTTAACCCCACGACGCCGCACAATGAAGAGGGTATTCTTATTGATCCTCCCGTGTCGCTGCCAAGGGCTCCGGCGCAGAGGCCGGCGCTGACGGCGGCGCAGGAGCCGCCGCTGGAGCCTCCAGTGATGCATTCAAGGTTCCAGGGGTTGCGGCTAGGGCCGAAATGAGGGTTATCATTGGTTACGCCGTAGGCGAACTCGTGCATATTCAACTTGCCGATAATGACAGCCCCTGCGCCCTTCAGAAGCTCGACCACCGAGGCATCTTCGTTGGGGACAAAACTTTGTAGTATCTTGGAGCCGCCGGTAGTGCGCATCCCCCTGGTGTGAAAGAGGTCCTTTAGACCGACGGTGACTCCATGCAGAGGCCCAAGGTAATTTCCTGAGCGGATGGCTCTTTCGGCATGGAGAGCCGATTCAAGGGATTCCGCTTTCAGGAGAGTGATGAAGCTATTCAGCTTTCCATCGTCCCGCTCAATGCGTTCTAAGCAGGCTTGGGTAGCCTCTACTGGCGATACCTCACCTTTTCTGAAAAGCTCAGACAGGTCTCCGATGGATAGAGAACATAGCTCCTCTGTCTTCATATCTCTATTGCTTCTTCATCTGGAAGATAGGAGCCGGTTCGGTATCTCCTAGTTCAAGCTCATCCAGCCTAGCCAGGTCGGCCACAGTCTGTTGAATACGGGGAGTCAACGCCTCCAGGCGTTTGTCGGTAAGAATAATCCCCCAGAGCTCAGCAACCTGTTTGAACGCCTTCAAGGGAATCTTATTTTCTATCGGCTGGGCCATAATCTGCCTCCTGACCTCAGTTTTGATCATAAAATCATTTTAAGGGCTGCGCCTTGGCTTGGGACAAAAGCCTCTAGGAATACATCTCAAATAGAGGGATCGCTTCTCTAAAGTTCCCAGGGCCCTTCTTAATGATGGATGTCTTGTGCAATACTTCTAGTGTGGTGTCTCCTTAGTTCTTTACAAAAATAGATACTCCATTGCAGAGAACACACCCCCTCTGGGGGCATATACCTCACCCCCTGGCCCCCTCTCCTGCAAGGAGAGGGGGAAGACCTGCCCGTCGAGCCTTGGCAGGCGGGGAGGAGATCTGGGGGTCACCCCCAGACCCCCGGACATGGGGCAAAGCCCCTTGTCAATCCCCGCACATTATTCAACGAACTTCTGGTACAGGACACTAGAGCTTAGGTTATTCTAAGTAGGCTTTTTATGCAAACACTCTAATTGCGTGGAAATGCCATTGCCCTGCACATACGGGTTGAAGCGAGGAGGGATGGCCTTCTGAACCTGCGGCCGCCGAGTCGTCACTTGTATCCCTTTGAGGGAATTGTTACAATCATCCGTTAGTGATAGAGTGTATCTTCGTTTGATCATTTGAGGGAAAAGACATAATGGATAAGATCAATGTCGCCATAATCGGTGTGGGAAACTGCGCCTCTTCCCTAGTCCAGGGATTGTACAAATATCGTAACGTGTCCGATGGGAGCTTTATTCCTGGTCTTATGCACCCAGTCCTGGGGGGATACAATATTGGCGACATTGATATTGTAGCTGCCTTCGATGTGGACAAGAATAAGGTTGGCAAAGACGTCTCGGAGGCTATCTTCACCCCTCCTAATAACACCATCAAGTTCCACGACGTCCCTCATCTTGGCGTTACCGTAGAACGGGGCATGACCCACGACGGCTTAGGCAAATATCTTTCCCAGGTCATTACCAAGGCTCCAGGTTCCACAGCGGACATAGTCAGTATCCTTAGAGAGCGAGAGGTAGATGTAGTGGTGAGCTATCTGCCTGTGGGGTCGGAAGAGGCTACCAAGTGGTATGTGGAGCAGGTCTTGACAGCCGGCTGTGGCTTCATCAATTGCATTCCTGTGTTCATTGCCAGAGAGGACTACTGGCAGAAGCGGTTCAAAGACAGAGGATTGCCTATTATCGGCGATGACATCAAGTCTCAAGTAGGGGCTACCATTACCCATAGGATCCTCACTCGGCTTTTTGCGGAGAGGGGCGTAAAGCTTGAGCGTACTTACCAGCTCAACTTTGGTGGCAATACTGACTTTCTGAATATGCTGGAGAGAGAACGCTTGGCCTCCAAGAAGATTTCTAAGACGAATGCGGTAACCTCCCAATTGGATTATGACTTGGGTGAAGAGAACGTCCACGTAGGCCCCAGCGACTATGTGCCATGGCTGGAGGATCGCAAATGGTGCTACATCCGCATGGAGGGGCGAACCTTTGGTGATGTTCCTCTGAACCTGGAGATGAAGCTAGAGGTATGGGACAGCCCTAACTCGGCTGGCGTGGTGGTTGACGGGATTCGGTGCTGCAAGCTCGCTTTAGACAGGGGGATCAGCGGTGCCCTTCGAGGCCCCTCGGCCTACTTCATGAAGTCGCCTCCAGTACAGTACACCGACGAGGAGGCTCGAAAGATGGTAGAGGACTTCATCGAAGGTAGGGAGGGGTAGAGGAATAGTTAGCCCCGTTGCAGAGCGAGCTGAGGTAGAGTTGACTGAAGGGCTAAACGGCTTTGCTAGAACTCAGATTCAATTGCCCACTACCCCTCGGTAGCATCAGAGGTCGGCGA
Source organism: Chloroflexota bacterium (assembly GCA_016210665.1). GTDB lineage: Bacteria > Chloroflexota > Dehalococcoidia > Lucifugimonadales > JACQTT01 > JACQTT01. The sequence goes on from JACQTT010000097.1 coordinate 15,146, forward strand.
AGATGACCGCTCATGGTGAGCCTTTGGCAAGCCTTCGGCCTGTGTCCCTATTTGTCGTGACGAAGGCTCAGGACATGCGTATCGAAACACGACCTTGTATGGCTGCGGGTTGTGTTAACGCTGCTAGTACGTTGAAGGCGCCACGGTATTGGGTATGAAAATTGCGCTGGTATCGCCCTACGATTTCGCTTATCCTGGGGGTGTAACGGTACACATCGCTAATCTAGCGGATCAGTTTACACGCTGGGGGCACCAGGTCAAGATCCTGACCCCTCTATCAACGACTAGTACTGACTTCCCACAAGATGTAATTCCTTTTGGAAGACCAGTTCCCATACCTAGTGGCGGTTCCACGGCACGTCTCTCTCTTTCTGTATGGCAACGGCCTCGAATAAAGGCCCTACTACGGCGAGAGGCCTTCGACATAGTCCACATTCACGAACCTCTAGCCCCATTTCTACCTCTGTTCGTCCTTCAGCTCTCCGAATCGGTCAATATAGGCACCTTTCACGCCTTTCACGGGAGTGGTAGGATGTACAAGTTTACCAAGCCCCTGCTGAGGCGATGGTTCCGCAAGCTTGCCGGGCGAATAGTCGTTTCTCAGGCAGCGTTGAGTTTCATTGGCAGCCACTTTCCTGGCGAGTACCAGATTATCCCCAATGGCATAGACGTAGGACATTTTTCCGCCGATGTACCGCCAATTTCTGACCTCCAGGACGGCAAAATCAATATCCTATTTGTGGGGCGCCTGGAGAAAAGGAAGGGGCTTAAATATCTTTTGGCGGCCTTTAGCTCTCTCAAATGGGAATGGCCCAACCTTCGCCTTCTGGTAGTTGGCCCTGGCAATCTCGATGAGGACTCCTACGCTGTTCTTAGTCAGAGGAACGTGCAGGACGTAGTATTCCTTGGCTCCGTGTCCAGGGCAGAGCTTCCGCGCTACTATCGCACCGCTGATATCTTCTGTGCACCTGCCACAGGCAAAGAGAGCTTTGGTATAGTTCTATTGGAGGCCATGGCTGCTGGCAAGCCTATTGTGGCTTCTAATATCGATGGCTATTCCAGCGTTGTCAGTCACGGTAAGGAGGGGTTGCTCGTAGAGCCAAGGAGTGAAGAATCCCTGGCCAAAGCTCTGGTTACCCTTATAGCAAATCCCGAGCTGCGACATGAGATGGGGATACTAAGTCGAAGCAAGGCGGAAGGCTTTCGCTGGGAAAAAGTAGCGGGAATGGTCATGGAACACTATACGAACCACTTAAAGAAAGCATCTTGATATTTGGGTTAGAGGTACGACCTGCCTGCTGGTGAGTCGGGCTTGGTGTAGGGCAGGTGGTCAAGTCCTGAATATGTATCGCTCTGCTGCTCGCAATCTGCTATCGCGCTATGTCGAGAGACCTGTTGCCAGTGTTTTGGCCAGGACAGGGGTACATCCTAACGTTATCACTCTGCTGGGTCTGGCTCTGGCAGGAGGTAGCGCCTACCTTCTGAGTGGGGGTCACCTCCTGGCGGGTGCGTTGGTGCTTCTGGCGTCGGGGGTGGCCGACCTCCTTGATGGAATGGTGGCCCGTTGGACCAAGCGAGAGACCCCCTTCGGAGCCGTGTTGGACTCTGTAGCCGATCGCCTTGGGGAAGCTGGGGTGCTTCTGGGCCTCCTGGTTTTCTATCTGACCCCTCCGAATGTAGCTGGGGTAATTCTTGTATATTTGGCCTTGGCTGGATCGGTGATGGTCAGTTATCTGCGTGCACGTAGCGAAGGTTTAGGCATTCAATACAGCGGTGGGCTAATGACCCGCCCCGAGCGCGTTCTTGTCTTAGTTGTGGGACTACTGATAAATCAGGTCTCCATCGCCTTGGGTGTTATAGCTGTTTTCGCCTTCCTCACCGTTGGGCAGCGCTTATGGTACATACGTAAGCATACGGCTGGGGCTAGATAACGCCCAAGGTTGGCATTACAATCATATTAAGGGTGTTTCTTCTAGCGACGAATACCATAATCTAGGGATTATCTGAGGAGCAAGCATGCCGATAATTTCACAGAAGGATCAGGATATTCTCAGGAAGAAATTTGAAATTGACCTGAGAAAGGATGTTTATCTTGCTCTTTTTACTCAGAAACAAACGGGTCTCATTGTACCGGGCCGGGATTGTCGCACTTGTGGAGAGACTCAGAAATTGCTACAGGAGCTGACCTCCCTTTCCCCCAGATTACACTTGGATATATATGACTTCTACAACCAACCAGAAGAGGTCAAGGTTAGGGCTGTCGAGAGAATTCCCGCCGTTATCTTAGGATCCGACCGTCACAATGGCGTCAAGTTCTACGGCATTCCCTCCGGGTACGAGTTTTCTACCCTTATTGATGATATAATCGCCCTCGCTAAAGGGCAAAGCCCTCTCAAGCTAGATACCAGAAAAAAGCTGAACAAGCTAAAGGAACCGGTTCATATCAAGGTCTTTGTTACCCCTACCTGACCTCACTGTCCCAGGGTAGCCCGTGTGGCCCACGCAATGGCTATGGAGTTCCCGATGATAAGCGCCGATGTGGTGGAGGTTCAGGAGTTTCCCGCCTTGGGCCAGATGCATCGTGTTATGAGTGTGCCAAAGACAGTGATTAACAATACTGTTCAGTTTACTGGTGCTGTGTCAGAGGAGATATTGCTTAGCAGGATTCTGGAGGCTGTAGGAGAAGTAGATGAGAAACAAGATTCTGTCAAGGTTTACGGCGATAGTTCTCCTCTGCGATGATGGAATCCAGCGTGGGTGTGGGGAGGCAGTGGCGTGAGATTGGCTTACTTATTTAGATTATTAGTCCCGTTGGCCTTACTTTTCTTGTTCGTCTCTGTCCCTCCCTGGGCTAGTGCTCAAGGGGGGGGTATCAGTGTAACATCCTCAAGTGTAGTAAGCGAGTTCCCCAAAGGGTTCCGTTTTCAGGTCGAGGCAACTAGCAATCAACCTATTCAATCTATTACCGTCCAGATGATGATTGGAAGCCGGAGTATTCCTTCTTATAACTACGTTGAATTTGAAAAGGGTACTAACGTTAAGGGGGAGCTGTTGCAAAGGACCGATACCGTGGAGCGTTATATCCCTCCTGGGACGCTCATTACGTATTTCTTTAGGATCGAGGATGCAGCGGGTCAACGCCTGGACACGCAGCCCCAGGCTTTTGTTTATCACGACTCCCGTTTCCAATGGAATGAAATTAGTAAAGAGGCCGTGACCATATCTTATTACGGGCCAGTGAAAACCCGGGCAGAGTTGCTCTTGGGCGCTACCCTTGAAACCCTGAATCGCATGGGTCCTCTCCTGGGGGCAGACACCAAGGAGCCGATCAGGATCACCATGTACAACAACCAAAGGGACATGCTCGAAGCCCTTCCGCCCAGGAGCGTTACCATACAGCGAGAGCTTATCACCGAAGGGCAGGCCTTTTCGCCAGAAGGGATTATCTTGGTGCTGGGATCGGGCAACTTGGCTAAAGGCACCGTCTCTCACGAGGTTACCCATATCCTAGTTCACAGAGCCACTGAAAATGCACGTCAGGCTATTCCCGTCTGGCTAAACGAAGGTTTGGCGGAGTATGGCAACATAGACCCAGGCTTTTCTTACGACAGGGCATTAGAATTCGCTATCGCTAATAACAGGCTCCTACCCATCATCTTTCTTACCTCTATGCCTGGTACGCCTGAAGACGTGATTATCGCTTACGGGGAGGCTCAAAGCATAGTGAGAGCTATGATAGACAGCTTCGGTGAGGATAAGATGAGGGATCTGATGGCCGCCATTAACGAAGGCAGGAGCATGGACGCTGCGCTAATTGCCGTTTACGGCTTTGACCGGCGAGAGCTAGACGCTCGGTGGCGTGTTGCCATCGGGGCTCCGCCCTATGTTCCCTCGGAGGAGAGGGTACGCCCAACTCCCATACCTCAGATCACCCTTCTGCCCTATAGCCTGACGCCCCAGCCTCAGGCCGAAGCGGTGACGACCCCTACACCTGAACCCACTGCTACATCCGTTGCGTCTCCAACTCCACCGCCTCAGGCTACCCTAACGCCTGCGAAGGGGGGTGCTTGTAGCCTACCCTACCCTCAACAGGGAGGGCCAGCCGTGGACATCTCCTTTTTGGCCTTGGTGGTGGGGTTATTAGGCCTCAGCGTTAGAGTTCGAAAGAAATAGGCGGATTCGCGACCTTCCCCGCAGGCTCGTCCTTCGGCAAGTCCGACTATGTCTAGACTCGCGATGAAATCGGAGCCTGGACATGCTTGTCGAACCATAAGCGGTTTAACGTTGTTAAATTCATATCCTGTCTCTCTTCAGACGTTGGCACTATCTTGTGCGAGGGTTCAGGACGTCGTTAAGGGCGTCGCCCAGGAGGTTCCAGGTGAATATCAGCAGCCAGGCGACTACTATGGGAGCCAAAAGGAGGTGGGGATGTTGCCTGAGAACGCCGAGGTTGCCGTTTTCAAAAATCATGTTTCCCAGGCTGGGGCGTGGAGGATTGATCCCTATTCCCAGCCAACTCAGGACGATTTCTGCTCCCACTATTGCTCCCATACCCATAGAAACTGAAACGATGATCGGGCTAATGGCATTAGGTAAAAGATGTATTAGCATTATTCTAGGAGCAGACGCTCCTATAGCCCGCGCCGCCTCTACAAACTGGGTTTCTTTGAGATAGAGGATTTGCCCTCGTACCAGGCGAGCCATTCCTATCCATCCGAAGGCCGCCAGTGCTCCGAAGACCACTAAGTAGTCCACTACTCCACTACGCACCAGCCCTTCGATGCCAGTGGCATCCTCGAAGGCTCGGAGCCATTCAGTGATTCTGCCCTTTACAGTTGCGGCTATCAAGATTACCAGGAGAATATCTGGGAAGGACGCAAATATTTCGCCAATCCTCATGATGACCGAGTCTAGCATTTTTCCAAAATAGCCAGAGAGAAGTCCCAGGAGAATTCCCAGAAAGAGCCCACCGGTGGCCGTCGCTGCGAAGGTTACTATGACCGTGGTCTGAATGCCGAAGAGTACTCGGCTAAAAACGTCTCTGCCCAGGCGGTCTGTGCCCAGGAAGTGGTCAAGGCTGGGGCCTTTGAGGGTGGCCAGCAGATTCTGCTCTGTGTAGCCTTGGGGAGCAATCCAGGGTGCCAGAACGCCGGCCATATAAATTGTAACGATAGCTCCCATACATATGAGGGCTATCTTCTTGCGGATTAGACGGCTCCATGCTCGACCCAGGGGGCCACGGCTCCTGGTCCGTTTCCCCTCTGCGAGTTCCAACTCTTTTATTGCCACGTTCTATCTCTTTCTATCATCTGTACCGTATGCGAGGGTCTATAATTGCATACATGACGTCCACAAAGAGATTGGCCAGGACAAAGGCGAGAGAGATAATCAGGGTCAGGGCCATAATTACAGGGTAATCTCTGGCAAATATAGACTCCAAGGCCAGTCTCCCTACGCCCGGGATTCCAAAGATAGTTTCAGTAATGAAGGCTCCTGTTACAAGGCCGGCGAGGGCGAATCCCAGCACAGTCATAATAGGAATAAGGGCGTTACGAATCACGTGGCGGTACTGAACAATAAGTTCAGAAAGACCCTTGGCCCTGGCGGTTCTTATAAAGTCTTGTCCTAAGACATCCAGAGTGCTTGCCCTCATAAGCCGGGTAAGCCCAGCCACGCCTGGGATACCCATGACCAGTGCTGGCATGACTATGTATGGAGAGAAGAAACCTCCCCATCCAGAAGAGGGAAGCCAGTGAAGCTTGAGGACAAGTACCAGGAGAAGGACGGGGGCCGTGATAAACACGGGGAGGGCCATGAAAAAGAGCGTAAAGCTGACTATAGCAGTATCTATCCATGTGCCCTGCTTCAGAGCGGCCAAGAGGCCCAGGGGAAAGCCCAGACCTATGGATATAATCATCGCCGCAATCCCAAGCTGAGCCGAGACCCATATCTTCTTGGCGATGAGGCGATCCACCGGCTGGCCGACGTACTTGAAGCTTAGCCCAAGGTCGCCGTGAAGGACTCCCCAGACATAATCTCTATATTGAATAAAGAAAGGGTTATCCAGCCCTCTCTCTTGACGTATTCGGGTCACCACCTCGGGATTGAAATGCTGTCCCAGAAGAATCTCTACGGGGTCGCCAGGGCCGAATTGCCCCAGGGAAAAGGTTACCATAGAAACAGTGATTAGCAAAAAAGGCATCCATAGCAGGCGGCGAGCTATGTAGATCCACACGTCTCTACTCCACGGTTAAGGGTTCCCACGGCTATCGACAGCCATGGCGCAATCCAGGGTTGCTAACCACTCTTGGCAGAAGAGCTAGTGCTTAGTTGGCTAAATCCTTATACGTCCCTCCCACCC
>JACQTT010000098.1 GCA_016210665.1 Chloroflexota bacterium
GTGAGGGGCAAAGCCCCTCACACTCCCCTGGGATTTCAAGTCCCGACTTGTCGGGATTGGTGGGGTCTGGGGTGTACCCACCCCGATGCATCGGGGTGGGGGGGTGAGCGGGAATAGTCGAGGTATTTTGCAACTAATCTCTATTGTAGTGGCTCCGGGCCACGGTCAATATGCCCTTGAATAAAGTCAAGGATGCGCTTTTCGTCAAACTCATTAAACCTATCTATCCATCCCCAGGCGGTTAAGGTAATCTTGGTTTCCAAGCCAGGGAAGGGGGACAGAATTACGCCAAGGCGATACCCCTTGGCGATCCCCGTGAGCTGGGTCACCAGCTCCTCACATCCCTCTGGGCAGCTATAGTGGATACCAATACCACCGTGCTCCAGATTGTGCACCAGTTTCTCATCGGCGATGGGATCCGAGTAGATACCCCATCGGGCCGGCTGGGGATAATGCCAACCAGACGTGCCGGGAACTGAGCTATTAGGCGGATGCGACTGCCCTTCCTCCACATGCAGCCCGATGGTTCTTCCTGCAGATCCAGTCACTAGTGGGATGGCTTGCCCTGGGCCAGTGCTCTCTCCCGTGGGGGAGGAACCACGGTTCAGGAAGGGAAGTCCTTGGGGAAGGACAAAGGAGAGGATAACTAGGCCTCCTATTGTTCCGGCAGCAATCAGGTATATCAGTCGCCGAAACCGCTGTTTCGATTGCTGTCGAGCGCGGCGGGCTGCTCTGGCATCTGAGCGAGTCAGTTTTGGTTTAGTCTGCTTAGCCAATTCCTGTCTTACCTCCGTCTGTTTTTTCAAATGACCTGTCTTCCAGTCAATCGGTAGAAGGCCTCCGTATATCTCTCTCTAGTCTTGGCCACTACCTCCTCGGGAAGTGCAGGAGCCGGTGGTTCTCTATCCCACCCGATATTCGTAAGCCAGTCCCTAACGAACTGCTTGTCGAAGTTAGGCTGAGAGTGTCCCGGCTGGTAGAGGCTGGCATCCCAAAAGCGGCTGGAGTCTGGAGTCAGCAGCTCGTCAATGAGAATAACCTTCCCATCCAGGATGCCAAACTCTAACTTGGTGTCGGCAATGATAATGCCCTTCTTCAGGGCATATTCGTGGGCATAGTCATAGACCGCAATCGTCTTCTCCTTTAGCTCCTGAGCCACCCTGGGACCTACCTGCTTCTCCATAGCCGAAAAGCTGATGTTCTGATCGTGGCCGACCTCTGCCTTAGTGGTAGGGGTGAAAAAGGGCTCCGAGAAGCGCTCCCCCTCACGCATTCCCGTGGGCATAGGTAACCCGGAGATGGTGCCCTGCTTAGAGTATTCAGACCATGCGGAACCTGCCAGGTATCCCCTGACCACGCACTCTATATCAATCCTTTGAGCCCGTTTCACCACCATCGCCCTTCTAGTCAGCTCCGGAGGCAAAGGCGGTAGCTGCCCTGAAATTCCTGCACCTGCGACTCCTTTGGAATCGTTTGCTAACAGAATGAAGTGATTGGGAATAATGTGCCCTGTCTTCTGGAACCAGAAGGCCGATAGCTGACATAAGACTACGCCCTTATCTGGTATGGAGTTAGGGAGAACCACGTCGAAGGCGGAGATGCGGTCTGTGGAAATCATCAAGAGGAGCCCGCCTCCCAGGTCATAGGTGTCCCTCACCTTGCCCCGGCGGAACAGATTGGGAAGATTGGTTTCCCGAATTGTGCCCATATTATCTTTCCTCTAGATCAGCCCGACTCTCTTGAATGTATCGTCCACGTATCGAGTGTAATACTGGTAGTCGAAAAGGGAGTTCATGTCATGTTCTGACAGCCTGGAGGTTACCTGAGGATCGGCATTTAGAAGCTCCCGGAAGTTGCTGCCCTTGTCCCATGTTTTCATAGCATTGTCCTGGACAATCTTGTAGGCTGCCTCCCGGCTCACTCCCTTCTCCACCAAGGCCAGAAGGACGCGTTGAGAGAAAAGCAATCCTCCGGTTAGCTCCATATTAGCCCACATTCGATCAGGATAGACCCTCAGACCTTTCATAACGCCGGTGAAGAGGTCAAGGATATAGTCGAGGGAGAGGCAGGAGTCGGGCAGTATGAGCCGTTCTGCCGACGAGTGGCTGATGTCCCGCTCTCCCCACAGGGCCACGTTTTCCAGGGCTGTTACCGCATGGCCACGGATGAGGCGGGCCAATCCGCATACACGTTCAGTCAGTTCCGGGTTCCTCTTGTGAGGCATGGCGGAGGAGCCGGTCTGGCCTTCGCCGAAGGGCTCCTCCACCTCTCGGATTTCGGTGCGTTGGAGTGATCGAATCTCTGTAGCAAACTTCTCCAAGGAGGCGGCTGTGATAGCCAGAGTGGTGACGAAATGGGCATGGCGGTCTCGCTGAATTATCTGGTTAGATACCGGAGCCACCTCCAATCCTAGCCTGGCACATACCATCTCTTCGATGGAAGGCGACACCGTAGCGTGAGTGCCAACAGCTCCTGAGATCTTCCCTACGGCTATCATATTTTTGGCTTGTGTTAGCCTTTCCCGATTGCGCCTCACCTCGTCCCACCAGAGTGCCATCTTCAGGCCAAAGGTAATGGGCTCGGCGTGGACGCCGTGGGTGCGGCCCATCATGGGCGTGTCCTTGAACTCTAACGCCCGAGTTTTGAGAACGTCCAGCAAAGTGTCTATATCCTCTAGCAACAGCGTTGAGGCCTCCACCAGCTGAAGGCTGAGGGCCGTGTCCATCACATCGCTGGATGTCAACCCTAGGTGTATCCAACGACCCTCTTCGCCCAAACCTTCGGTGATGGAGCGAAGGAAAGCGGTAACGTCGTGGCGTGTGTGTTTGAAGATCTCGTCCAGGCGGTCCAGGTTATAACGGGCGAGGCGTAGCCTCTCCATGTCATCTCGCGGGATGACCCCTTCTTCTGCCCATGCCTCGCAGACGGCCAACTCCACCTGGAGCCACTTATCGTACTTGTTTTTGTCGGACCAGACCGCCTTCATCTTGGGTCTGGAGTAGCGGTCAATCATAGCCTTGCTTGCACCCTATGACCTAATTCCTAAAGAAGGCGTTATCCTGAGTTCTCCGTCACGCCCTCCGCAACCTATCGAACCATCTCCCTTGGTCCCCCTTCCTTTCCTGAAAGGGGGAAAGAGAGCTTTCTGGGGGACACCCCCAGAGTCCCCGCCAGAGGGGCAGAGCCCCTCTGGACTCCCCAGTCGAATGTTACGCTAATTTGCGACACCAATACTAGCGAGGATTCTCCAGTGACTTGCGATAATCCTCATAGGCCAGCCGGATGTTCTCATACTTTAGGCCCAGGATACGGGCGGCCAGATAGGCTGCGTTTCGTGCACCCCAAGCTCCAACGGCCACACAGGCTACAGGAATGCCCGGGGGCATCTGGGCTATGGCGTACAGAGCGTCAACCCCTTTAAGCTCACTGGTGGGTAAGGGTATTCCTATCACCGGGAGGGTAGTCCAGGATGCTATTGTTCCAGGGAGAGCGGCAGAGCCTCCCGCCGCAGCGATAATTACCTCTAACCCACGCTCACGGGCGGATTTTGCATATTCCATGACCCTTTCAGGGGCGCGATGAGCAGATATTACCGAGACTTCGTAGTCAATAATCATCTGCTCCAGAACCTTGAAAGTGTCCTGGAGCCAGGGTTCATCGGACTTGCTGCCCATTATTACACCTACTAGGACCACGTTACCCCCTCGGCTATATCCTTCCGATAAAAGGAATCCTGGAAGTGAATGGAGCCAATATTAGAGTACACCCTTTCCCTCGCCTCTGCTAATGCCTCACCTAGCGCTACCACAGTAACTACTCGTCCGCCATCGGAAACTATTCGAGTCTTTCCCGAAGTTGTATCCAGGGCTAGCTTTGTTCCGGCGTGAAACACCAACACCTCCTCCTCAAGGGTGTCCAGGCCCTGAATTGGATATCCCCTTCCGTAGCTCCCAGGATAGCCCCCGGAGGCGATGACCACGCCAACGCTGGCCTCGTTGCTCCATTCTAGGGGCGTTTTCCTAAGTTTTCCACTAAGCACTGAAAGCATAACCTCTACCGGGTCGCTTTTCAATCGTGGGATAATCACCTGGGTTTCTGGATCTCCCAGGCGGGCGTTAAACTCAATGACCTTGGGCCCTTCACGGGTAATCATCAGGCCACCGTAGAGCACGCCTTGAAAGGGCGCACCCTCTTTTGCCATGGCTGCAATCACTGGCTCCATTATCTCTTTTAGGATACGCTCTTCCAACTCCATGCTCCAGAAGCCAGGGGGACTATAGCTACCCATGCCGCCGGTGTTTGGGCCTCTATCACCGTCCCAGGCGCGTTTGTAGTCACAGGCGGCCACTATAGAGGAGAGGTTTTCGCCATCGGTGAAGGCGAAGACACTCACCTCCTGCCCTTGAAGGCACTCCTCTATTAGCACCCTCTCCCCCGATTCACCAAACACCTTCTTCTCCATACACTCGCTAAGGGCCTCCAGGGCCTCTTCCCTAGTCTTAGCAACGGTAACACCCTTGCCAGCGGCCAGCCCATCGGCCTTCACTACCAAAGGGAGAGGGCTAAGCTCTACATAGCGTTTGGCATCAGTATAAGATGTGAAAATGCGGGCCATCGCAGTTGGGATGCCGTATTTCATCATCAGCTCTTTGGCAAATACCTTGCTGGCCTCTATTTTTGCGGCGGCTTTGGTTGGGCCAAAGATGGGAAGGCTGTGTTCTTGAAAGTAGTCCGCAATGCCGTTGGCTAGGGGGATTTCTGGACCGACTACCGTCAGGTCAATAGCGTGTTCCTGGGTAGCCCTAGACAGTGCCTGGAAGTCGCCAGTATCTATAGATAGATTCTGGGCTATGAACGCAGTACCAGCATTTCCTGGGGCTGCGAAAAGGTTTTCTACCCTCGGACTCTGGCGGATCTTCCAGGCCAGCGCGTGCTCGCGGGCCCCTGAGCCGACGATGAGGATGTTCATTCCCTCATTTCTCGCCAATCCTCTTTTCTAGGGCCATTAACATCAGCAGAGCCTTAGCCTGAACCTGCTCAGAAATAGAGAGCTCATCCTTGTGAACCTCAGACGGAGTATCCTTTTCGGCACGACGCCATAGTTGCTTGTTAAATTCTTCGGTGGCAAAGTTCATTGTTTTCATTTCGGATTCAAATTCGGCAGGTATGCTAAGCTCCTGTTGATACCAATCGCAGAAATAACCTTGGAACCACAGAGGGATTTGGAGTGTAAGCACAAATAGGACAATAATTTGCCTAGGATCATACACGCCGCGTACTTGCAAATCATATCCAAATGCTTTCCTAGACCGACCAAAAGTGACCCTCGCCTCGACATTGGCATGCGCCATTTTGGAGAAGAGTTTATATAAGCCGTTCCATGCCTCGCCGTGTTCAACTGTGCGCCAGATTTCCCGAAACGCAAACTTCTCACGCTGGCTTGGAGTGTTTGCCTTCATCCACGTCTCGGCTTTCTCGGGGTGTGCGTGAAGGAAAAGCGTTAGCATAAGTGTATGAATCATCTCACGAATCAACAAGATAGATGAATCAATATAGCCGTGCTGGAGCAATAGACTGGATGCCCTAGCGTTGCTAAGTAGCTTCGCTCCCAGAGTGAGAGTAGATAGATCCACCGAGGAGGCAGCGTCCTTTTCAAGCAACAGCCTAAGGCAACTCGCGGCTTGATGGGCGATTTCCTCACAAACCGCAGGTCCTTCACCCAAAAGAGCAGCAATACTGTTTTCTACCGCCTTGGTATCTGCTTCTTGCAGACCGACAGCCCATTTAAGCGGTCTCTTCATAGCCCTAACAGTTGCACTGTTGTCTTATTCCCACTCAATGGTGCCGGGAGGCTTGGAGGTAATATCATAGGCCACCCGGTTAACGTTGGGCACCTCGTTGACTATACGGTTGGAGATGCGAGCAAGGACCTCGTAGGGAAGGCGTGCCCAGTCTGCAGTCATGGCGTCCTCGCTAGTCACGGCTCGGATGGCAATGACATATCCGTAGGTGCGGAAGTCCCCCATAACGCCAACTGCGCGGGTGTCGGTCAACACGGCGAAGCTTTGCCAGAGCTGCCGATAGAGGTTGGCTGCCTTGATCTCGTCCATAACCACCCAGTCGGCCCCCCGAAGGATCTCCAGCTTCTCTGGAGTCACATCGCCTATGATTCGTATGGCAAGACCTGGCCCTGGGAAGGGTTGCCGATAGACCATCTCTTCCGGGAGACCCAGGGTTAGGCCAACCTCTCGAACTTCATCCTTGAACAGATAACGCAGAGGCTCCAGCAAAGGTAGCTGCATCTGTTTAGGCAGGCCTCCCACGTTGTGATGGGTCTTGATTTTGGCCGAAGCCTTGCTTTCAGGAGCCCGGCTCTCAATGACATCGGGATAGAGAGTGCCTTGGGCAAGAAAATCTACCTTCCCAAGGTGAGTTGCCTCTCTCTCAAAGAGGCGGATGAACTCCTCGCCCACTATGCGACGCTTCTCCTCAGGATCGGTAACGCCCTTGAGGCGGCCCAGGAAACGCTCCGTGGCGTCCACGTAGCTAAGGTTGAGCTTCATGTTGCGTTGGAAGGTGTTCAGTACTCTCTCAGGCTCCTCGCGCCGGAGAAGGCCATTGTTCACGAAAATACAGGTAAGTTGTTCGCCAATAGCTCTGTGGATAAGGGTAGCGGTAACCGCCGAGTCCACCCCGCCGGAGAGGGCACATATAACCTTGCCTTCGCCAACCTGTTTCCTTATTCGCTCGATGCCTTCACTTACAAAGTTGCCAGCGGTCCATGTTCCCTTACAGCCACAGATGTCGTAAAGAAAATTCTGTAGTATGGCTTTACCCTGGGGTGTATGGGCAACCTCGGGATGAAACTGGATGCCTATCAATCCTCTGTCGTTGCCCATAACGGCGATGGGCGAGTTATCGGTGTAGGCAAGCGGCTTAAAACCCGGTGGGGGTTCGGCAATCTGGTCACCATGGCTCATCCACACAGGTATCGAAGGAGGCAAACCTCTGAACAGAGAGGCATCGGCGGTGTTCTGATGCAGCACGGCGTGACCGTACTCTCGTTTGGTGCCGGGCACCACCTTTCCACCTAACTGATGGGCCATAGCCTGCATTCCGTAGCAGATGCCAAGGACTGGCATTCTCTTCTCGAAGACCCATGGAGGGGTCAAGGGGGCGTCGGGTTCATAGACGCTGGAGGGACCGCCGGAGAGGATAACACCTCTAGGCTTCAAGGGGGCAACCTGCTCCCAGGGCACATCGTAGGGTAGGATTTCGCAATAGACTCGACTCTCTCTCACCCGCCGGGCGATGAGGCGGCTATACTGGGAGCCGAAATCTATGATAACAACGGTTTCTCTGTCGCCGGGCAGATCCTGCTGACTGTAGGGCTCTTGACCACCCTTTTCCTTCGCGATCTCCAGATAGGCAGAGACCTCCAGGTCATCACTGGTGGCCACTCGGCGACTGGTTGGTTTATTGACGTTTCTTACCATGCAAGCAACTTTTTTGAAAGATTACCATCTGTGATATACTAAGGTCAAGGTGAACTTTGAACAAGCCCGGAATAATCGGCGGTGGACTCTTCTGAAAGAAACAGCATACTCGATGCCGTATCCTGCTTGTTAAGAGGCGGTATAGTGGCATTTCCTACCGATACCCTCTATGGCCTCGGAGCCGACGTCTTCAACGAAAGAGCCGTAGAGCGAGTTTTTGTCGCTAAAGGCCGTCCTGGTGAGATGGCGTTGCCCATACTCCTGGCCGATACTAGAGACATGAGCCTGGTAGCGCGGGATATCCCTGACATTGCCTGGGCTCTTGCGGAGAGATTCTTTCCTGGAGCCCTCAGCCTGGTTCTTAGAAAGGCATCCCGTGTGCCTGACCTGCTGAGCGGAGGAGCAGAAACTGTAGCCCTTCGTGTACCTGATCATCCTGTTCCCAGACGTCTGGCCAGGGCGTTGGGGCACCCCATTACAGGCACCAGCGCCAACCGCAGCGGTTCTGCTCCGGCCAGGACTGCTGAGGAGGTGGTGGAGCAGTTGGGCGACAACGTTGACATGGTAATTGACGGAGGCCCCATACATGCTGGTATCCCATCTACCGTCCTGGATGTCAGCAACGGTATCCCCTATATTGTGAGGCAAGGGGGCGTATCCCAGGCAGAGATCGAAGCAGTTTGCGGTAAGTCAGTTGAAGTAAGAAGGTAAAGCAGTGAAGATAGCCATCGGTTGCGACCATAACGGGCTTGTTCTGAAAAGGGCTCTCATGGACCTTCTACAAGAGGAGGGGCACTCATTTTATGATTTTGGATGTTACGACTCTTCATCGGTGGACTATCCTGATATAGCCACAGAGGTCGCCGAGGCGGTAGCCAAGAAAGGGTTTGAGCGAGGTTTCCTCGTCTGTGGCACAGGCATCGGAATGAGCATTACCTCTAATAAGGTCAAGGGCATCCGGGCCGCTCTTTGCCACGATGCCTATACTGCTCGAATGGCCCGGGAACACAACGATGCCAATGTCCTTTGTTTGGGGGGTAATGTTTTGGCACCCCCTTTCGCCAGGGACATCGCCCGATCCTTCCTCAGCACCCAATTTAATGGCGCCAAAGAAGAGCGCCACGCTCGACGCGTAAACAAAATCAGGGCCCTAGAGCAGAGCTAAGGGTATTATGGAGACAATACCCGGTGTATTTCACAAATTTGCGGAGCAGATAGATAGAGAGCTGAGGGAGATAGTAGAAACTCGTCCGCTGCCCTTGTATCGCATGATGTCTTACCACATGGGCTGGATTGACGAACATGGCAATCCGTACCCAGGCGGAGGAGGCGGTGGCGTTCGCTCGACTCTGTGCCTTTTGGCGTGCGAGGCTGCCGGAGGCGAGCCATCAAAGGCGCTGCCGGCTGCTGCCGCTATAGACCTGGCCTATAACTTCTCCCTTATCCATGATGACATTCAGGGTGGAAAGCCTCAACGAGGCAATAGGCCGGCCCTTTGGTGGGTCTGGGGCCCGGCCCAGGCCATCAACGCGGGCGATGGGATGCATGCCCTGGCCAGGTTGTCTCTGTTTCGTCTTAGAGATAAGGGCTTTGCCGACGATGTCGTTTTCAAGAGCATCCAAATACTGGACGACGCCTGCCTGAAGCTGTGCGAGGGACAGTATTTAGACATAACGTATCAGGAGCGTATAGATGTAAGTGTCAGCTCGTACCTGGCCATGATCGAGAGTAAGACGGGGGCGCTGATGGAGGGCGCAATCAAGCTAGGAGCATTGTTAGGCTCAGAGGAGGAAGCTCTTGTGGAGGCTTTGGGTCTTTTCGGTAGAAAGCTAGGAATGGTTTTCCAGGTCAGGGGTGACATCGCAGACCTGTGGAACGACGCTTCTCCCACCAAAACGGTATCTAACGACATTCTAAATAAGAAAAAGACGCTACCGGTGCTTTATGCTATAGAGGTGGGCGTCATACGGGATAAGCGAGAGTTGGGTGAGATCTATTTCAAGAGGGTTTTGGAGCCCCAGGATATAGCCAAGGTTGTTGCTGTGCTGGACAGGCTGGGAGCAAGGGAGTATTGCCAGAAGATGCTGGCGAAGCTCTATCATGAGGCGATGGAGTTGCTGGATGCCTCTGGCCTTTCTCGCCAGGCGACAGCGAGTTTGAGAAGCGCTGCCGAACATATAGTGAAGGTGTAGCTGGCTTTGCACAAAAAGTTCAATTTTCGCTTGTCATTGAGAGCGAAGCGAAGCAATCTCCTTTGCCTGAGATTGCCACGTCGTCCCGATGGCATCGGGACTCCTCGCAATGACAGAGTGATTTCAGTGCAAGACCGGGTGTAGCTCAAAGAATACGTGCAGGCATTTTGCAGGAATAATAGTGAAAAAGAAAACTATAGCAGACGTCGATGTGCATCGTAAAAGAGTCCTGGTCAGAGTGGACTTTAATGTCCCCTTTGAGGAGGGCACTGCTCGGATATCCGATGATACCCGCATACGTGCCGTCTTACCAACCATCCGCCACTTAATTGCAAATCAAGCCAGGACTATCCTTTGCTCCCATCTCGGTCGTCCTCAGGGTCAGGTAGTAGAAAAGATGCGCTTGGCTCCTGTTGCTCGGCGTCTCGGGGAGATCCTTGGTTCCCCAGTGTTTTATGTTCAAGACTGCGTAGGCCCAACTGTCGAGAAGGCAGCGATCGAACTCCAGCCAGGTGAAGTCCTATTGCTGGAGAACCTCCGCTTTCACCCAGAAGAGGAGGCCAACGATACCTCATTTGCCAAGACGCTGTCATCCCTGGCCGATATCTATGTTAACGATGCCTTCGGTACCGCCCACCGTGCCCACGCCTCCACTGTGGGAGTGGCGAATTACCTGCCCGCCGTTGCGGGCTATCTCATAGAGCGAGAGCTGGCGATGCTGGGAACTACTCTGGAATCTCCAGCCCGCCCCTTTGCAGCCGTTCTAGGTGGGGCCAAGGTTAGCGACAAAATCGCTGTCCTGGAGAACCTGTTAAAGCGCGTGGATGTTCTTGTTATAGGCGGAGGCATGGCAACAACATTTCTCAAGGCCCGAGGGTTCGAGGTGGGACGGTCTCTCTTAGCAGAGGATAAGATTGCCTTTGCCTCTGCATTGATGAAATACGTGGAGGAGAGGAGACTGAGTCTATACCTGCCTCAGGATCTCGTAGTAGCCTCTTCCTTCAAGGGCGATGCCCCTTATCGGGTGGTGGATGCAGATGAGATCCCTCCTGACCACTATATTATGGATATAGGTCCAAAGACTCTGAGTCTATACGAAAATGTTCTTAAGGGATGTCGGACCATATTGTGGAACGGGACTATGGGGGTTTTTGAATGGAAGCCCTTTGCCTCAGGGACCCGGGGCATAGCCCAGCTTTTGGCAAACCTGCCTAACGCCACCACAGTAGTTGGAGGCGGCTCGACTGCTGAAGCAGTTGATTCCCTAGGTCTCGCCCAGAGAATGACTCACGTCTCCACCGGAGGCGGTGCCTCCCTGGAGTTCTTGGAGGGGAAGACCCTGCCTGGGGTAGCCGTTCTTATGGATAAGACGTAACTACTGACATGATATACGTTCTCCATGGTCAGGACGATTATTCTATCCGGAAGGCCTTGTCTGATATCAAGGCTAGGATAGCTGCTCCAGAGCTTCTAGAAGCCAATACTACCGTTCTTCAGGGAACTCGAATCACCCTGGAGGAGCTAATATTTATTTGTAACACGACACCATTTCTTTCAAACAAACGGCTGGTCATTGTAGAGGAGTTGCTTTCAGCCCTGGAAGAGCGTACGTCTCGGCGCCGTGGTCGTGGGGTCTCTTCCACTATCAGCGTTCTTCGTTCACGGTGGAAAGGGCTGAGAGAGTATTTGGAGGGGATGCCAGATTCTACGGACCTCGTATTTGTTGATGGCCCATTGAGTCGTAACAATCCTCTTTTCTCGGAGATAGCCCCCTTGGGGCGAGTCCTGGCATTTCCTTTTCTAAGTGGAGAAGAGCTAAGGCGCTGGATAAGAGACCGGATCGCATTAGAGGGAGCAAGGATTACTACCCAGGCTCTTAGACTTCTAGCTGAACTCGTAGGGGGCAACCTCTGGATACTTGATGGAGAGATTCAAAAACTGTGTCTTTATAAAGGTGGCGAGGTTATTCAGGAGAAGGATGTTCATAACCTGGTAGCACCCGCCCGAGAAGTCGGTATCTTTGCTGGAATAGATTCCATTATGGACAACAAGACTGCAATAGCCACACGGATCTTCTATCAGCTCCTACAGTCGGGGGTAAACATATCCTACATACTGATTATGCTGGCGAGACAGGTGCGGTTAATTATCCTGGCCAAGGAGTTGAAAGCTTTGCGTCTCTCCGAGGCTGAGATGGCCAAGCGGCTAGGAATTTCGCCAGGTTTTCCACTTCGGAAGACTCTCGAACAGGAAGGCAGATTCAGTTTGGAGCGACTCAAGGAGTTTTATCACCAACTCCTGGAGGCCGACCTGAGCATTAAGTCGGGTGTACTGGAAGATAGCACGGCCATTGAATTGCTTATCATGCGCCTATCTTTGACAAGGAGAGTGGGAACTAAGGCGACCAGGGATTCTCTCTTAGCATAAGGCGAGCCACTAAATTCTGCCGGGACAAAGGTAGGAGGTTCAGGATGAAATACGAGAGCATGACTATCAGAAAGGCCGTCCAAATGATGGACGAGAAGAGGTTGCTACTACCACACATACAGAGGCCTTTTGTCTGGAAGCAGGACAGAACTCACAACCAGGTGAAGAAATTCTTCGACTCTGTACTAAGGGGATATCCCTTTGGCACTTTTCTGTTTTGGATAACGAGAGACGACATTCAAGTTAGGCGGTTTGTTGACGACTATAGCGAGGATATGAATGTCAAGCAAACCTATCTCAAATCAAGCGAGTACAAGGAGAAGGAGAAGACCCTCGTTCTTGATGGCCAACAGAGACTTCAGACCCTCTATATGGCGCTGAAGGGGACCTACAATGGTAAGGAGATGTATTTCGACATCTTCAGTGGCAAAGAAGTATTCCAAGATGGCAAGGATGAGCTTAGATACGACTTTGACTATTTTACCCAAGACGAAGCAAGAGAATGCAATGGGCGCAATGGGGAGGAAGCGTATTGGGTGCCACTGAAGGAAATCGCTATGAGCGACGACAACGCGTTTGCGATCCAGAAGAAGCTCCTGAACAAAATGCGAGGCGAAATAGAAGTGGAGGGCGACATGGAAGAACGAGTTCAGCAGAATGTGGCGCAGGTTAAAAACATGTTCGACGAATTGCCGTTGATTTACTATTATCCCATAGATAGCACCACCGGAAAGTTCACTGATTACAACGAGGTACTGGAAATCTTCATAAGGACGAACTCTGGTGGAACAATCCTCAGCAAGTCCGACTTGATGTTCTCGTTCATAAAGCTGAACTGGGTAGATGCCGAGGAAGAGTTCGAGGACTTGATAAACTCGCTAAACAAGAACGGCGCATTCTATTTCGATAAAGACTTCGTCTTGAAAACAGCCCTGGTTGTTCTAGAAAAGGGAGCTCGATACCAGGTGGAGAAGTTTAAGGGCTCCGAAGGGGAGAAGAACCTGGTTGCTGTGCGGGATAACTGGCAACGTACCCTGAAAAGTTTTAGGTTCCTGGCTGACTTTCTGGCCTATGCTCAGATTACCTCTGACACCTTGCTGCCAAGCTATAACGCTCTTATTCCAATCATCTACTACGCATACCTCCACAATTGCCGGCCTAATTCTCCGAGGCTTAAACATAACATGCGGGTCTGGCTGTACAAGACACTACTAAACGCAAACTTCAGCGGCCAATCCGACACTGTTATCGATGGCTGCGTAAATGCCATAAGAAACCATTCCTCAATTGACTATTTTCCTCATGCCGAAATAGAGGCATATATCAAGAGCAAAGGCAGAACGGCTGAAGTTGATTCTGATATCATCGATAGAAACTCCTACATAGTGCTGAACCTGGTGTACCTGTTCAACAACCAAATTGTCAACTTTCAACCACGACTAAATGGCAATGCGCCAGAGATTGACCACATCTTTCCAAGAAGCAAAATGCGATCCGTTTCCTATAGATACCCCTCCCATCTCATTAACAATATCGGCAACTATATGTTCCTTGAGAGCAGCCTGAACAAATCAAAGACAAACGCTCTCCCAGAAGAGTACTTCCTAGAGGTTCTCAAGGATATACCAGATTTCTATCAAAGATACCTAATACCAAAGGACCCACAGCTACATAAGCCCGCCAACTTTAAGGAGTTTGTTGATGCCAGAAGGAGGATGATATTCGAAACAATCAAGAAGGTCTTGGTATATCAAGGCTAAGAGAGGGAGGTGATGCGCGAAGATAGCCATATCAGGAGGATTCCTGTCTAACGTATCCATATTGGAACCCTCTCAGTACGCCAAGGCAAAGGTTCTCTCGAAGGTTTTGGTTTTACCTTTTATCCAGAATGGTCAGCCTTGCTCCATAGAAGTGGTAGCTATCTGTCCCCTTCTTCATTCAACAAATAAAATGCCACTTGGCTTTGTTGACATCTTTGATATGGGAAGCCTATTCCCACCCGCCCGCCCTCTAACATACTTTAGGGGGTACCCCCAGGCCCTCGTCAGAGGGGGTTTAACCCCCTCTGAACTCCCCCGAGGACGAATTTGAGGAGCGAATGCTATAATTGGGGTCGAGGGTAGAGTGATGACATGAAGAATGTCTCAGAGAGTCTGAAAAAGGGCCTATCGCCTCAGGTTTTGGCTCTGCTTAAAGCGGCAGGGGCAGTAGCTGAGCGAGCAGGTTTGCCACTTTTCCTGGTAGGGGGGACCGTAAGGGACCTCATTCTCGGGCGTGCCCTAGAGGACCTGGACCTAGTCGTAGAGGGCGATGCCTCTCTCTTGGCCTCTATGATGGCAAAGGACATGGATGGGGAGGTAATAGCCCACTCCCAGTTCTCCACGGCCAAGCTCAAGATTGGCGAGATGACCCTGGACTTAGCCACCGCTCGTAGCGAGACCTACCGCAGACCAGGTGTCTTACCTGCCGTAATGCCAGGCACTCTCTTAGAAGACCTGGCCAGGAGGGATTTCTCCGTTAATGCCATTGCAGCAAGCCTATCCCCTGGAGATTGGGGCACCCTTTACGACCCTCATGGCGGCATTGAAGATATCCAGGCCAGACTGCTGAGGGTACTGCACGACAGAAGCTTCCAGGACGACGCTACCCGTCTGCTAAGAGCTATTCGGTATGAAATACGCCTGGGTTTCTCCTTAGAAAAGGACACCGAGAAGCTTCTAAGAAGGGATACCAGGTTTCTGGCAACAATCGGAGGCGACAGGATACGGCGCGAATTGGAGCGTTCTTTGAACGAGGATAGCGCTCCAGAGATGCTGTATCGTGCCGAAGAGCTAGGCATTCTGACCCATATTCACCCTGCCTTGACCCTCGATAGAGAACGCCGGATCGCTCTTGAAAGGGGAAAGGAGATTCCTGATAAGGAGAGGCCTCTCTTTTATCTCGCCGTTCTGGCCTACGCCTTGCAGATTCAGGAGATACCGAGTCTCATCACGCGTCTTAAGATGCCCGCCAGATGGGAAAAGGTTGTAAGAGATACCGTAGCTGTGAAGGACATATCTCCGTACCTTTGCAGGGCTGACCTTTCAGCTAGCCAGCTTTACGACTGCTTAAAGGATCGCTCGCCCTCTGCTGTGGCAGCAAATCTCTCTCTCAGCTCTTCGCCTAATGTCCAGCAGAGGCTAAGTCTATATCTCAATCAGCTGCGTTTCATCAAACCGCTCCTAGGGGGTCGAGAGCTAATCAGGATGGGAGTACCACAAGGGCCCCTCGTTGGAAAGCTCTTGGAAGAATTACACGCGGCCCGTCTGAACGGGAGGGTATCCAATCGAGATGATGAAGAGGAGTGGGTAAGGGGCAGGCTAGCGGGTCTAAATGAGCTTGGCCGCGACAAGCCATAGATACCGCCTATGGTTTATCCTGTAGCCGCCTTTCGTGAAACAGGTACTGCTGGGCATAGCTAGCATAGTGGCCAAAATATTCTACGGCCCATTCTTGTAGCTTCGGGTACGAGAGGCGTTTGTCATCTAAATACCACTCCGCCAAAGCTCGGCGTACCCATCGGTCTATAGGAAAAGCCTCCATCTTATCAAGAGAAAAGGCCAGTACGCAGTCGGCCACCTTCTCTCCTATACCCGGAAAGGACATGAGCACCTCTTTCGCTTCTTTGTAGGGAACCTTTCTTAAAGCAAGGAGGTCCACCCTGCCCTCCGCCACCACCTTGGCAGCGTGAGCCACATACTTGGCCCGAAACCCTAAGCGTAGCTCCCGCAGACGCTGCTCTCCTGCCTCGGCCAGGGAATGAGGCGTTGGAAAGGTGTAACGAATATGGTCATTCAAAGTCAGGGGATGGCCTAAATGCTCTGAGATAATCTCCATGGTGGCGGCTATGCGAGGGATGTTGGAGTTTGCGGAGCATATGAACGATATGAGGCATTCCCAGGGATCCTGTCTGAGTAGTCTCATTCCTCTATATTTAGCGATAGCCTGGGCTATGTGTTGGTCTTTCCCGATCTGGCGATAGATCTCGTCAAGATTGTCTTCTAGCCGAAGGTAGTCCTTTAATAGAGGTGACAGTCTCTCCTCTGATTCTGGCGAGCAGTAGAACTCTAAACCAAGAGGGTCTTGCCTGATCTGCACCAGATTGTTGAAAATCACTGCATAGTACCACTGGCCCTCTCTCTGCCAACGATGGGCCTGGCCACTCTCCAGGGTGCTTGCCAAATCCAAAGGCTTGTCTAATGGAATCAGCATGAA
>JACQTT010000099.1 GCA_016210665.1 Chloroflexota bacterium
CTATCTCCTGGAGGAGGCACCCCACGACATTAATGAGCTGAACCTCAGGTTCCAGCGGTATCTCATTACCTACAACACCATCCGTCCTCATATGGGACTCAATATGAATACTCCTAAGGGGGTTATTGCCCTGTACAATAAGTCCTGAGAGGATAAGAGACGCTTGACTTCGCATAGTTCAGATGCTAAAATAACAATGACAGATATGGGATTGATCCTTCTGTAGCGTACATCCTAAGAGGGAGGTGACGATATGGTTCTCATCTTTGAGCTATATCATGAGTGGAACTTCCCCAGTAGATGCCCGGCTGGTTGAGATAAGTGTTCAATAGGATGTATAAACAGCCAGTTGGGCGCAGGAAAGCCAGAGGCTCCGCGTCTTAAACAAGTTTGAGCCAATACAACTAAATAGTTGGGCTCTTCTGATCTAGAGACCAGATGTGTGGGGCTGAAGGCCATAGGAGCGAAAGCCCAAATTAGGCCCGTGAGCTTATCCGGGCCTAGTTTTTTGCCCAGAGAGAATCTCGCCCAGTTCTGAAGGGCTTTGCTCCAAAACTCTTAATAGATGGACAAAAGTTGCTTGCCCTTCGACGATCTCACCACGAGCGTCTACTGGTATTGCCTGTGCCTTTTGCGGCAAGGTTGTTCTGAAGGCTCATGTGCGATTCCCTGCCTCCGCAAGGACCTGGGACACCACTTCGTAGTGTTCAAATGACGGGATGAAGTAAGCCCCAGAAACGATGTCTCTGGTTTCTCTAAGGAGTTGAGCAGCTAGGGAGGTGCCCACGCTAGCACCATCGTCTCCAGCGTCCTGTATCTGCTTCAGTACGCTCTCGGGTATGGATATGCCAGGCACTTCGTTGGTAAGGAATTCGGCGTGCCGGTAGCTACGCAGAGGCAATACACCCATAATTACGGGAATGGGAAAGCCTCCTAGGAGTCTTCGGCAATTGAATACCTTTTCAGAGTCAAAGACTGGCTGAGTAATTATGAAGTCTGCCCCTGCCTTGAGCTTCCGTTCTAGTACCTTCAGTTCTCGATCCAAATCCTTGGCCCCCATATTTAATGCGCAGCCAACGAAGAAGGATGTACGCTGTTCCAGAATCTTCCCCGTGGAGTCAATGCCATGATTCCAATCCTTTGTGAGCTTTATCAGCCCCGAAGCGCTGACGTCGGAAACCACCGTGGCGTTCGGGTAGTCACCGGTGTGGGGTAGGTCGCCCATAAGGGAAAGGATGTTGCGCACTCCCAGGGCATGAGCCCCCAGCAGATCAGAATGGAGAGCCACCAGGTTTCTATGGCGAGTAGCCATGTGGAGTATAGTCTCGGCTCCCAGGCGGGACTGTATCAGAGTGCAGAGAACCAAGGCGCTCATCCTGCCTTGGGCTCTGGGGCTGTCGGCCACGTTTATTGTGTCCACAAGCCCTTGGCGTATAAGGTTAGCTAGTGTAGCTAAAGGCTTGGTTACATCGAAGCTCCTGGGGGGGGCCACTTCTACCGTCACTACAAATTTACGACCCAGCTTCTGGGAAAGACCAGTTGGCTCATCAGATGAGGCCTCTGGTATAATCCTCTCCTGAGCCTTGGGAACATGGGCCGCCGAGAAGAGCCTGTGGCGCTGTGACGCTCGAAGGCCTTTTATGGCATGACTCATAGCCTTGATGTGACTAGGCGTCGTACCGCAACAACCGCCAATTATGGCAACTCCCACCTCGACCATCTTACGAGCATGTTGGGCCATATACTCTGGAGAGGACAGGTAGAAGAAGCGCCCACCTACGAGGGAGGGAAAACCGGCGTTGGGCTGTGCAGAAAGAGGAATTTGGCTTACCTTGGCTAATGCCTCCATTACCTGCAACATGGGCTGGGGTCCCACGCTACAGTTAGCGCCAATCACCTGAATGCCCAGGGGCTCCAAGGTTTCCACAATCTCTTCAGGGGAATGGCCGTAGCTAGTCTTACCCTCCTCCGTATAGGTCATCTGGGTGATGATGGGAAGGTCACAAACCTGTCTAACGGCAATTATCGCTTCTTTTATCTCCCTCAGATCAGAGAAGGTCTCCAGGATTATAAGGTCCACTCCATTGGCCAGGGTGCTTATCTGCTCCTGTAGGACTTTTCTGGCCTGTCCAGGAGAGACGGAACCCAAGGGTGCCAAGCCTTTGTCCAGGGAGCCGACAGATCCGGCAATCCATACTCTGCCTCCTGTCAGGCGACGGGCCTCTCTGGCTATGGCGACGCCAGCCTGATTAATCGCTTCTACCTTATCCTCGAGCCCATGGTTAGATAGCCTAATGCCATTTGCACCAAAGGTGTTGGTCTGGATAATCTCTGCACCTGACTGTATATAATCCAGATGGATGGCCTTGACCAGGTCTGGTTGGGATAAATTGAGCTCGTCGAAGCAACGGTCAAAAGCTATCCCGCCCCTGGAGTAGAGTTGAGTACCCATAGCTCCATCACAGAGAATAGGCCCGTCTTGCAGTCGTTCTAAGAAGCTTTGTGGCATAGAAGGTTGGCGTCACGTCTAAAGTAGTCTGTTTCGTCTCAATGGTATCAGAGGAGAAAGGGAGGCACAACCTACTCATCTCAATGACATGGAGTGACTCATAAGGTAACGTAACGCTAAGACGGTGAAGAAATAAGTCGTCTGCTAGAATATACTTGGAGTTAAGAATTAGAGTAAGGCTATAGTTAGTATAGATAAAGATAAACTTCTCAAGTATCATATATGTTCATGAATCCCTAAGAACCTAACATTATCTCTAACTCTGTATCCAGGGAGGGTTAAAGTGGGTATTAGTCTTGGCATCAGTGAACTGACTTCGCGAGAGGGGCAAAGGGCGGCCATCGCCGAACTGGTAGCTACTTTCTCATTCGTTTTTCTTGGCGCTGGCACGGTAGTGAGCACGGGAATGATTATGGATGGAGGGTTGACGCCGGCCCGTCTTACTGCCATCGCCTTGGCCCACGGCCTCGCCATAGCCATAATGGTAGCCTCAACCGCGCGCTTCTCTGGGGGGCACATCAACCCCGCCGTTACGATAGCTGCCGTCGTAATGGGCAAAATGAGCATTACCAGGGGTACCATGTACGTTTTGGCTCAGTTAGTCGGGGGTATAGCCGCAGCCTTTCTTTTGAAGGGAATCATCCCTGGAAACCTGGAAGGCGGTTTAGGCTCTCATGCCTTGGGTTCGGTGGATAGTGCTGGTATCGGGGTTCTGGTGGAGATCGTTCTTACCTTCTTCCTGGTCTTTGTAGTATTCGTTACAGCCATGGACCCCAAGGGACCAGGGCTGCCCATAGCGCCCTTTGCTATAGGGCTTACCGTAATGGTCGATCACTTGGTAGGAGTACCCCTTACAGGAGCATCCATGAACCCTGCCCGCAGCCTGGGACCTGCCTGGGCAGCCGGTCAGTGGGCCGACCACTGGGTTTACTGGGTGGGTCCCATTGCCGGTGGAATAATCGCGGCGGTGCTGTTCCAAGGCGTTTTCAGAAAGTGGGCAGGTCAATCCGAAGGGGACGGAGGGTAGGAGATGCGCTCACTTAGCTGTGTCCTACCTGTAGTTTTTACCCCCTCGGGTCAGGACTCCCCAGGACTCTGGAGGCCAGTAGCGAATCCACGCCTTTCCGATGATCAGGCTCCTGGGAAGCGGTCCGAAGGAGCGGCTGTCCCGGCTGCGGTCGCGGTTGTCACCTAAAACCAGATACTCCTGCTCAGCCAGGGACCACTCTTGGATATCTCCTATGTGAAGCCAGGTTCGCCCTTTCAGGTACGGTTCTAGGATAGGGCGGCCATTGATGAAGATCTGACCATCCTCAACTCGGACGACTTCGCCGGGTAGGCCGATTATGCGCTTTACGTCGATCTGATGGGAAAGCTCCGGGTCGTGGAATACGACAATGTCACCCCGAGCGGGCGCTATTTGCCTATAGCCAATATGGCTTACCAGGAGATACTGGTTACTGGCGAGGGTAGGCTCCATACTAGGCCCCTCCACCACAAAACGGGTAGCGTAAAGAAGGCGTGCAAATGTTTTTATAGGATTTACCTTGAAGGCAGGCTTCAGAATTTTCAACATTAGACTGGAGAGCCATCTCATGTTAAGGCGTACGCCCCTCTTGGGTGTTCTACTGGGACATCATCAATGAAGATGGTATAATGTACTCAAGTTTTGGTGTTTGTACATTGTTTTTTCACTATCATTGATATTGTTGAAAGTCTATTCCTTGGCTATAATATACCTGCTGTTAGAGAAAAGGTGGGCCTCATACATAGCAAATCCAAGCGCAAAACCTTTCTAGGGAAACTTATATCAAGGAGGAGATTACCATGTCTATAGCGATGTCTCTTTTAGATGGAGTCTTCAGGATAGTGCATAGGGCGTTTCCGCCTCGGATCGCTCACGCCCACTGTGACATCCCCTGTGGCATCTACGACCCCCATCTGGCTCAAATAGCCGCCCTTTCGGTACTCCGCATGAACCAGTTGATCGAAGCCCTGCCAAAGCCTGGTCCAAACCCGTCTCCACAAGAGAGGCAGACTTACGTTAGTCAGCTCTCCCGTTACATCAAGGTAAAGGAGGAGCACGCAGAGTTGTGTAAGCACGAACTCCGTATCCTCTGGGGCGACTATTTCAAGCCTGAGCATGTTCAGCAGTACCCTGATCTCCATAACCTGTTTTTCAACGCGATGAAAACCGCATCCAAGAATAGGCAAGAGATCAATATGGCAGCGGCACAGGAGCTATTGGTCACTACCCAAAAGATAGCTGAGGTCTTCTGGAAGACAAAGGGAGCGGATATTCGCCGCCAGCCCTCGCTTCAGACAGCAGGAGGCGAGTTAGTTTACCCCGTGCCGAAGGGGTAGAAGCGCAAGAGAAGGCTGACTCCGAAGCCTGAAACCTCTTCTGAGCCTCGTCCTGATTAGAATGAATCATTCAAGGGGTAGTCGGTTCTCTGGCCGCGGCCGCTCTTTCGCTACTCTTCGCAAGGGCAAAGGCTATTCCTATTGCTGCCAGGATGTCCCCGGTTAGCAGAGTGTCACTGGATGCCTGACCTATTTCCGAACCACTTCTAGTGTGTAACCAGATTTTCTTGGCGCAATGAGCCTTGCACATAAAGTTGGCGAGAAAACTAACACTCATAGTTCGACAGGCTCAGCACAAGCGGAGAAATCAGCCACCCTATCCGATTATTTGAGCGAAGCTGGGTGTAGGCAGTGCAAATAACCCAGCTTCGCCCATGGAAACCGTTGCGCGGCGGTTTTCTCTATCGCCTGCGGAAATAGGGAACGCCTGTTGTGCTGCCCAGGTGCGCCACCTTTAGGTCACCGTTGGTGACATCGTAGTAGCTGATAATAGGCAGACCGTCAGTACCAATGGTGATGGATGTATAGAAGCCGACGTCGTTGGTGGAGTCTATGGTGGTGGTTACAGCGCCAGTGCAGTTGAGGGTGGCGCAGTGTGCCATCCTCAGGTCACCGTTGGTAACATCGTAGTAGCTGATGATAGGCAAACCGCTAGCCCCAATGGTGATGGATGTGTCCTGGCCTATGTTGCCGGTGGAGGCGACAGTGGTAAGGGTGTTACCGCTGTCGCAGAAGAAGTTGCCACAGTGTGCTACATTCAGGTTACCGTTGGTGACGTCGTAGTAGCTGATGATAGGCAGCCCGTCGGTGCCGATATTGATGGATATGAACCTGCCGACGTTGAATGTGGAATCGACGGTGGCGAGGGTATTGCCGCTGCTGCAGGCTGTGTTGCCGCAGTGCGCCACCTTCAGGTCGCCTTTGGTGAAGTTGTAGTAGCCGATGACGGGCAGCCCGTCGGCCCCAATGATGATAGAGGTGAACTGGCCTACGTCGCCATCGGAGTCGAGGGTGGTAAGGGTAGCGGTGGTGCAGATGGGGTTGTCGCAATGCGCCACCTGCAGGTTTAGATTCGTAGCGTCATAGTAGCTTATTACCGGTAGCCCGTCGGTGCCAATGGCTATGGAGGTTTCCTGGCCTACGTTGCCTGTGGAGGCGATGGTTGTAAGGGTGTTGCCACTGTCGCAGAAGAAGGTGCCGCAGTGTGCCACCTGGAGGTCGCCGTTGGTGACATCATAGTAGCTGATGATGGGGAGTCCATCGGCTCCAATGGCAATTGACGTGTGAGTACCGACGTCGCCTGTGGAGGCGACCGTGGTTATGGTGGCACCTATGCAAGCTATGTCGTCGCAATGG
This sequence comes from Chloroflexota bacterium, assembly GCA_016210665.1. GTDB lineage: Bacteria > Chloroflexota > Dehalococcoidia > Lucifugimonadales > JACQTT01 > JACQTT01. Next base: position 6,230 of record JACQTT010000099.1, read on the forward strand.
GCAACCTGCAGGTCGCCGTTGGTGAAGTTGTAGTAGCTGATGACCGGCAGCCCATCGGTGCCAATGGTCATGGAGGTGTGAGTGCCAACGCTGCCAATATCGGCAATTGTAGTGAGAACATTGGCTGAAGGTGCCTGCCTACGGTTGAGCACATCCCCTACAGGCCCCTGGACGCCAGGATCGCCCTTTGCGCCGGCAGGCCCCTGAGGGCCCTGGATGCCGGGGTCGCCCTTTGCGCCGGCAGGCCCCTGAGGGCCCTGGATGCCGGGATCGCCCTTTGCGCCGGCAGGCCCCTGAGGTCCCTGGATGCCAGGGTCGCCCTTTGCGCCGGCAGGCCCTTGTAGCCCACCGGTATCTCCCTTGTCACCCTTGGGCCCCTGGAGACCCGTGATGCCGGTATCTCCTTTGTCACCTTTGGGCCCCTGGAGACCCGTGATGCCGGTATCTCCCTTGTCACCCTTGGACCCCTGGAGACCCGTGGTGCCGGTATCCCCCTTATCACCCTTGGGCCCTTGGAGACCTGTCGAGCCTGGAGGTCCCGCCGGTATTACGAAGTCCAAGACGGCGTTGGTGCCAGATCCCCGGTTCACCACCGCTGGCGGTGTCCCGTGCTCCGCCTGTTGCACCTTTCCTACCGAGACCGAGGATTGGCACCCTACGGAAGCCCCTAGCAGGAGAATAAGCCCTAGCCCATATATGAATGGTATCCGGTGACTCAATCTCACTGCTCTTTGTGCCATAGTTTCTCCTTAGACTATACGTAGGATAATCTGCCAAATGCTGCTTTTATATCAGACACCCTGGGAAGTGTCAAGGAGCACGCGGTCCGTCTGTTGCGGAACCGGGAGTCCTGGTCTGGAACGGGAGGTGAAGGGCATTTCTTTGATTAAGCCCTTGCCTCCTCTTTTTCCCGTAGGGTCTGTTCGATAATGCGCTGGGACAGGTGGGCTGGCACCTGTTCATAACGATCGAAGCGGATAGTGTAAGAGCCTCGGCCCTGGGTTATAGAGCGAAGATTAGTGGCGTATTTAAGGATCTCCGCCTGGGGGACATCGGCCTCAATCAATGTCTTGCCATTGCCCTGGGGTATCATACCTAAGATGCGTGCTCTCTTACTGTTAAGGTCACCGATAACAACTCCCGTAGATGCCTCTGGTACGGTAATTTCTATCAGCATAATTGGCTCTATCAACGTTGGGTTGGCTTGGCGAACTCCCTTAGTTAGGGCGTGGGACCCGGCGATCTCAAAGCAGATAGCTGAGGAGTCCACAGGGTGATAGCTACCGTCGTATATCACGGCCTTGATGTCCACTATGGGATAGCCTGCCAACACGCCCTCCTGGAGAGCTTTGACAACCCCCTTTTCCACCGCGGGGATGTACTCCCGGGGAACTGAGCCGCCAACCACCTTATCGCCAAACTCAAAGCCAGCGCCCCTCGTCTGAGGCTCTAATTCTAGAAAGACGTGGCCATATTGACCGTGGCCGCCAGTCTGTTTCTTATGCTTGTATTCCACCCTCGTGGACATAGTAATGGTCTCTTTGTAGGCTACCTTGGGTGGAGCTATCTGCAGGTCCGAGCCGAACTTACGTTTCAGCTTCTCTATCGCGACCTCGACGTGGCTATCCCCAAGACCCGACAGTAGCATCTCACCAGTATTGGGATTTCGGTAGATGTGCATGCTAGGGTCCTCTTCAGCCAGACGCCCAAGGGAGCTGGTCATCTTATCTACATCGGCCTTGGTCTTAGGATGCACAGCCATGGAGTAAGTGGGTTCAGGAAACTTCGGGCTATCTAGCCTTAAGGCGTATTCTTTATTGCACAGGGTATCACCAGTACTTGTATAGGATAATTTTGAAACGGCACCTATGTCTCCTGCCACCACTTCAGAGAGCTGTTCCTGGCTTTTGCCGCGCAATGTAAACACCTGGCCTATGCGTTCCAACTGCTCCTTGTTGGCATTCCACACCTGGGAATCACTTCGAATGGTGCCACTATATACCCTAAAGTAAGACAGTTTTCCTACGTATGGATCAGCTATGGTCTTGAAAACCAAGGCGGCCAGATGTCCGTCGGGTTTAGCCTGCAGACTCTCCTTCTCAGTCCGTCCTGCAAGATTAACTTCTAGAGTCGGCGCCTTTTCGGGCGGAGGAATAAAGTTATTGATAGCATCCATCAACTCCCGAACTCCTATGCTTAAGGTAGCTGAACCCGCCATCACGGGCACAATCTCGCCCGAGGACACACCATGTCTCAAGCCTTCGATCATCTCCTCATGACTCAGCTCTTCCCCTTCCAGAAACTTAGTAGCCAGGTCATCGTCTGTCTCAGCCACTGCCTCGGTCAGCCTAGCTTTGGCGGCATCTACCTGGGTCTTTACCTCGTTTGGTATGTCATGAGCGGGGTGGAAGAGATCTATTACGCTCTTGAAAGTGCTTTGAGCGCCTATAGGAATATTTATAGCGACGCACTTCTTTCCGAAGGCACTCACTATGGCTCTCATGGCTCTCTGGAAGTCGGCATTCTCACGATCCATCTTATTTATAAAGATGAAGCGAGGCATTCTCCTATCCTCGGCCATCTGCCACATCTCTTCTGTACCCACCTCTACTCCTGAGGGTGCGGCTACGACGAGGACAGCACCGTCGGCTACCCTAATTCCCGATATGGCCTCTCCACGATAGTCGGCGTATCCCGGAGTATCTATGAGGTTGATTTTGGTGTCCTTCCACAAACAGGGGACGATGGCGGTTTGAAGGCTAGTTCGGCGCTTTATCTCTTCGGGTTCGTAATCTGAGGTTGTATTGCCGTCTTCTACTCTTCCCATACGAGATAGGGCACCCGTGGCATAGAGCATAGCCTCAGCGAGGGTGGTCTTCCCGGTACCACTGTGGGACAATAGGGCCACATTTCGAATATTTCCTGACGTCAAAGGGGTCATATCTCGTCCTCCTTTGGGTCATGTTTACATGCCTCCATTTTAGACGTAGAAAGTTTTATGTGCAACACCGACGGTTGGGATGTATGACTACAGGTAGTACGCCGATTGGCTGGCGTGTAGAGCATGTTTCGAGGGGGTATATTTCATTCGACATCCCTCCAACTTATAGATCTTCAACAAGTTACGTTAGTATTCCTCCAGAAACTTCATCAACCAGGTCTTTTGAATTTCTAACAAGAATAGTGTTCCAGATATTGACACCCCAGTGAATGTATCATATAATCTAAATCTGGTCGAGAAATGCTCTCTCGAAAAGTAACGTTTATCCCCACTAATGTTTTTGTGTCGCTATCTGTGTTTCACATTACCCCTTTTTACCCTGCTTCTATTGCATAGGTTAGCCTTATAGTTTTTCAGTAAGGAGTGTCAGAAGACGTGCTTTCTTCTCTTTATCCTAATGGCAGAAAGTCCTACGCTAAGTCCCCCAGAGTCATAGATGTGCCCAATCTACTCCAGGCTCAGTTCGAGTCCTTCGAGTCGCTAAAAATCGAGGGCATTAAGGAGCTTCTAAGAGAGATCTCTCCGATTGAGGACTATACTGGACGACGCTTCTCCTTGAGTTTCTTAAACAAGATAGATAGCGGGGATGTACAATATGAGTTTCGTCCCCCAAAGCATTCTGAGTTGGAATGCAGGTCCAAGGAGATCACTTATGAGGCTACCCTGGACGTTACCGTGTATCTCTTGGTCAAGGAGACTGGTGAAATAAAGGAGCAGCGGGTATTCATGGGAAACATTCCCGTTATGACTTCTAGGGGTACATTTATAATAAACGGTGCTGAACGAGCGGTGGTCAGTCAATTAGTTCGTTCCCCTGGAGTTTACTTCACTACGGAACCCGATCTCTCTGCTGGCAGGGCTCTCGCCTCCGCCAAGCTCATCCCTTATAGGGGTGCTTGGGTAGAGTTTGAGACGAGCTCAAAGGATGTACTCTCCGTCAAGGTGGACCGCAAGCGCAAGATTCCGGTAAGTAGTCTTCTACGATCTCTTGGCTACACTAAAGACGAGGAGATTTTGGGGCTCTTTGCCGATGTGGACACTAATCCTGAGCGCCATTACATAAAGAGTACCATAGAAAGAGATGTAAAAGCAGGCACTCAGGAACAAGCTCTGCTGGAGTTTTACCGTCGCCTGCGTCCTGGTGAGCCCGCGAGCGTTGAAAACGCTAGAGTTCTTGTCACAAACCTCTTCTTTAATCCTAGGCGCTACGACCTGGGGCGTGTGGGCCGTTACAAGCTCAATAGACGCTTAGGCTTGAATGTGGATGTGAGTCACCGTACTCTGACCCATGAAGATATTGTGGCTATCGTCAAGACTATGATCCGTGTCAACAATGGAGAAGTTCAGGCGGATGACATAGACCACCTAGGCAATCGCCGTGTCCGGGCAGTGGGCGAGCTAATCCAAAACCAGCTCAGGATAGGCTTGTTAAGAATGGAGAGGGTCGTTAAAGAAAGGATGAGTACCCAAACAGACCCCAATACTACTCCTGCTGCCCTTATTAATACACGCCCCGTAATGGCTGCGGTAAGGGAATTTTTTGGTGGTTCTCAGCTCTCTCAGTTCATGGATCAAACCAATCCGCTGGCAGAGCTCACCCATAAGCGTCGCCTTTCTGCTTTAGGTCCAGGAGGCCTCTCAAGAGATAGGGCAGGATTCGACGTTAGAGACGTTCATCACTCCCACTATGGCCGAATCTGTCCCATAGAAACCCCTGAGGGGCCAAACATCGGCCTTCTGGGTTCTTTAGCTACCTACGCCCGTATCAACGAGTACGGCTTCATTGAGACTCCCTACCGCCGAGTGATTAAAGAGGTTTCCAATACCTATCATGACTTAGAAGGTAGAACGCTTTCTAAGCGCATTGTCGATGAGGGAGGAAAAATCATTGCTCAGGCGGGGCATGTTATAACCCGAAGGATGGCCAAGAAGATTGCTTCCTTACCTCCCTGTTCAATATCAGTTAAGCCCTTTGTAACTGTTGATCCTGATGACATAACCTACCTGTCAGCAGATATCGAGGAGAGATACATCATTGCCCAAGCCAACTCTGTCTTAGATGACAAGCATCAGCTAGTCCAGACCAGAGTAGAAGCCAGGGTGGGACAGAGCTATGGTCCTGAGCTTTCTGAGCGTGTTGACTACATGGATGTATCTCCCATGCAGATTGTCAGCGTTTCAACTTCGCTGATTCCCTTCCTTGAACACGACGATGCCAATAGAGCTCTAATGGGTTCCAACATGCAACGTCAGGCCGTGCCTTTGGTGCGCCCTGAATCTCCCCTGGTAGGTACTGGCATGGAGCGGCGGGTAGCTATGGACAGCGGCCAAGTTTTACTCTCTACTGTTGATGGCATCGTTACTTCGGCGACAGGGGATAGTATCGTAGTCCTCGATTCTGATGGCAAGGCGCACGCTCATAATCTGACTAAATTCCTTCGAAGCAACCAGGGTACGTGCATAAGTCAACGAACCGTCGTTAATAAGGGGGATCTGGTCACAAGAGGTCACCCTTTGGCTGAAAGCTCCTCCACAGATGGAGGCGAACTGGCACTAGGTCAAAATGTTCTTGTCGCCTTTATGAGCTGGGAGGGATACAACTTTGAAGATGCCCTGATCATAAGCGAAAGTCTTCTTAAAAAGGATAAATTCACATCTGTTCATATCGAGAAGCATGAGGTAGAGGCTAGGGATACCAAAGTGGGTGCCGAAGAGATAACCCGGGACATACCCAATGTAGGTGATGAGAACTTACGAAACCTGGATGAGCAAGGCATCATCCTTGTAGGCGCTGAGGTGGGACCAGGAGATATTCTGGTGGGGAAAATCACTCCCAAGGGTGAGACAGAGCTTACCGCTGAAGAGAAACTCCTGAGGGCTATTTTTGGCGAGAAGGCTAGAGACGTGAAGGATACCTCCCTGCGTGTTCCGCACGGCGAAAAGGGCAAGGTCATAGACGTCAAGGTTCTCACTCGAGAAAATGGTGACGAGTTAGCCCCGGGAGTCAACACCCTTGTACGAGCCTGGATCGCTCAGACCAGGAAGGTTGCTGAAGGCGACAAAATGGCTGGTCGGCACGGCAACAAGGGAGTTATATCTACGATTCTTCCAGAAGAGGATATGCCTTTCTTGCCAAATGGCACGCCCGTAGAAGTCATCCTAAATCCTATCGGCGTTCCATCTCGGATGAACCTGGGCCAGGTTCTGGAAACCCATCTTGGCTGGGCCGCCAAGAGCTTGGGGTTCAAGGTCAGCACGCCGGTCTTTGATGGTGCAAGGGACATCGCAATTGAGGATGCCTTAGCTCGGTCTTGGTTCTTGGAGAAGGCCGGTGCAGTGGATCCGCAGCCGGTAGAAGGCTTTTCGAAGATAGATTTAGGCAAGGTAAGGCACTGGCTATCGCAACGAGGCTATGACTTTGATGTTCTCTTTGACGAGAGCATTGTCGGCAAGGCGCGCGAGGCTTGTATAAGGATATGGCTTCATGAAGAGATAGGTATGGGGGTTGAGGACGTGGCTTTGGGGGCGTTGGAGGCGGAAGCCATGCGTCTGAATCGTGAGGAGCAGAAGTGTCCTCCTACCTTTGGAAAGATGGTCCTCTATGACGGCCGAACTGGAGAACCCTTTGACCAGCCGGTTATGGTGGGAAATATCTACATGATGAAGCTTATCCACTTGGTGGAGGATAAGATTCACACTCGTTCGACGGGCCCCTACTCCCTTATTACTCAGCAGCCTTTGGGAGGAAAGGCCCAGTTTGGTGGCCAAAGGTTTGGAGAAATGGAGGTATGGGCGCTGGAGGCCTATAGCGCAGCCTATATCCTACAGGAGATGTTGACTGTAAAATCGGACGACGTAGTTGGGCGGGTCAAGACCTACGAGGCTATTGTTAAGGGCGAAAATGTTATTCAGCCGGGTGTACCCGAGTCCTTTCACGTCTTAGTTAAGGAGCTTCAGAGTCTGGGGTTGTCAATAGAGCTTCGCAGTGAAGAAGAGGAGACTCCCCAACTAGAGAGTTTGATTGTGGAGCCTTCAGCGGATGTACCTGCTGTAGAGGAAGTTCCTCTCGATGAAGCCGTTAGCGTAGACTAGGTTCTAGCAAGAAGTAGGAGTGTGAATCCGATGGTTTCAGGCACGGGAGAATTCAATGCGATTCGAATATCCTTAGCCTCCCCTGAACAGATTAAGGCATGGTCGTACGGTGAGGTAACCAAACCGGAGACCATCAATTACCGAACTTTGAGACCTGAGAAGGACGGTCTTTTCTGCGAGCGTATCTTTGGACCTACTAAGGACTGGGAGTGTTTCTGTGGCAGATATAAGAGAATTCGCTATCGTGGAGTCATATGCGACCGTTGTGGCGTAGAAGTAACCAGGGCCAAGGTCCGTAGAGAAAGAATGGGCCACATAGATCTGGCGGCGCCGGTAGCCCACATCTGGTTCTCTAAAGGAACTCCCAGCCGTATGGGACTTCTGCTGGATCTCTCCCCTCGGAACCTGGATAGAGTTCTCTACTTTGCCCAGTACCTTATCACTTCTATTGATGAGGAGGCCCGACAAAGGGCATTAGGACAATTTAGAGAGCTACTAACTCGAAAAGTAGCTATTCCAGAGTCCCGAGATGATGATTCTTCTTCCGGGTCTTTAGAAAGCGGGCATCAGATTGCTGAAAATGAGCCAAGTAGTACCGCGAACTCCCTGGAAGGGAAAAGGAGCGAGCTAGAGGAGATACAGCAGAAAATAGACGAACTGGAAGATTTACGACTCCTTCAGCTTCTACCTGAGAGCCGATACCGAGAGCTGCGGGACAACTATGGAGAAGTATTTCAGGCTGGGATGGGTGCAGAGGCTGTTGTTGAGGTTCTTCGCTCCATAGACTTGGAACTACTTCGAGAGAAGCTTCAGCAAGAGGTTATATCCACTTCTGGCCAACGGCATAAGAAGGCCATCAAGCGCCTTCGGCTAGTGGAAGCCTTTCGTAAGAGTGGCAACAAGGCAGAATGGATGATTCTTACAAAACTCCCGGTGTTACCCCCTGAGCTACGTCCTATGGTGCAACTGGATGGGGGGCGGTTTGCCATCAGCGACCTCAACGATCTTTACCGTCGGGTTATTAACCGCAATAATCGGCTAAAGCGCCTCATTGAGCTTCATGCTCCGGAGATCATCCTTCGCAACGAAAAGCGAATGCTTCAGGAGGCTGTTGATGCACTGGTAGACAACGGACGCCGAGGCCGTGCTATCCCTGGTAGCCATAACCACAAGCTGAAGTCCCTATCGGACCTTCTCAGGGGTAAACAGGGTCGCTATCGGCAGAACCTTCTAGGAAAGAGGGTGGACTATAGCGGGCGCTCCGTTATTGTGGTAGGACCAACCTTGAAGCTCCACGAGTGTGGCCTCCCCAAGCGCATGGCGTTGGAACTTTTCAAACCCTTCGTGATGAATCAACTATTTCTCAAGGGCCATTCCCATAGTATAAGGAGCGCCAAGCGCATGGTAGAGCAGGCTCGTCCTGAGGTGTGGGACATTTTGGAGGAGGTCATCATGGGACGACCAGTTCTCCTTAACAGAGCTCCTACCCTTCACAGGCTAGGAATCCAGGCTTTTCAGCCAGTGCTTGTAGAAGGAAGCGCCATACAACTCCATCCCCTTGTGTGTACCGCTTTCAACGCTGATTTTGACGGAGACCAGATGGCGGTGCATGTTCCATTGTCTCGGGAGGCCGTTCTAGAAGCCAAGAAGGTACTACTCAGCCCAAACAATATGCTTTCGCCCAGCTCCGGCGATCCCACAGTGTCCCCCACCCTGGATATAGTTTTGGGATGTTTCTACCTGACCACCTTAAAACCCAATGCGATAGGTACAGGGAAGCGATTCATGAATTTTGAAGATGCGCTCTTGGCTTACGACCTAGGCCAGATAGGGCTGCGTGCGGAGATTCTGGTACGTGATGCCGCCGCTGTAGATGGTTGGCTCAAGACCAGTGTGGGGCGTAGTCTATTCAATGCCGTGCTGCCGTTGGAATTGCGTTACCAAAATGAGGTTATGGACAAGAAGGCTCTAAAAAAACTGGTGGCCCAATGCCATCGTATGCAGGGTAGCGAAGCAACGGCTAATGTCTTGGATGCTATTAAAGAATTGGGGTTCCGCTATGCCACCCAGGCAGGGATAACTATTGCGATAAATGACGTTGAGGTTCCACAAAAGAAGAAAGGTATCATTGAGGAAGCTGACCAGAGCATAACTCAACTTGAGGAGCAATACCAGACGGGACTTATCAGTGAGGACGAACGGTATAGGAATGCGGTGGACATCTGGACTAAGGCCAGCGATTCCATTACCAATATTATCGAGGAGAACCTCCAAAGTTATGGTGGTATCTACCTTATGGCTATGTCTGGCGCTAAAGGAAACATTGCCCAGATAAAGCAGATGGCAGGAATGCGGGGTCTCATGTCTGACCCAAAGGGACGAATCATTGAGCTGCCGATTCGTTCCAGCTTCCGGGAAGGCCTCACCGTGCTGGAATACTTCATCTCTACCCACGGCGCCCGCAAGGGTCTGGCCGATACTGCTCTACGAACCGCAGATAGCGGTTATTTGACGCGTCGTCTTGTGGATGTTGCCCAAGAGGTGATTACCCTAACTGGAGACTGTGGCACCGAGAGTGGAATCTGGGTAGAAGATCAGCCTGAGAAAAGTCTGCTGCCTAGCTTTGGCGAGCGAGTCCTGGGGCGGTTGGCGGCTGCTCCTATAGCCGATCCTAGCACGGGAGAAATCTTAGCAGACCGAAACCAGGAGATCAACGAGGAGTTGGTAGCCAAGCTGGCAGAGTCCAGGGTCAAACGGGCTTACGTCCGCTCGCCTCTAGGTTGTCAGGCTGCGCGAGGAGTTTGCCAGTATTGCTATGGCCGTAGCCCTGCCACGGGAAGGTTGGTAATGCTTGGTGAGGCGGTGGGCATCATTGCTGCCCAATCTATCGGTGAGCCCGGTACCCAGCTAACCATGCGTACCTTCCACACTGGTGGCGTGGCTGGTGTGTCTGATATCACCAGCGGTCTTCCTCGTGTAGAGGAGCTCTTTGAAGCCAGAGTTCCCAGGGGTCAGGCGATCCTTGCGGAGATAGATGGCCGGGTGGCTATCTCTGATGTCCCGGAAGGGCGAGTAGTTAAAGTTGTGAACACTGAAGAGTTCACAGACTCTTATGCTATGCCTAAAGGTTACAGGCTGATGGTAGGCAATGGCGATTTGATAAATGCTGGCGTACCCCTAGCGATTCCTAAAGTATCACCTAAGGCCAAGAAGAATGCGGAGGAAACTGGTATGGATATGCAGCCAGAGCCACTTCTCGCCCGCTTTTCTGGCCTGGTTCATCTCGATGGTGACATGGTGACTATCTCCTGGACAGAGAATGAGGAAAGGGAATATCTTGTGCCTTTGTCGTCTCATATCATAGTCCAAGAGGGAGGAGAGGTTACCTCTGGACAGCCTCTCACCTCTGGTCCAAAAAATCCCCAGGACATCCTGCGGATCCAAGGCCGTGAAGAGGTGCAAAGGTATCTGGCTGAAGAGGTGCAGAAGGTCTACCGATCCCAGGGGGTATCTATTCATGACAAGCATATTGAGGTAGTCATGCGCCAGATGCTCTGCAAGGTACGCGTAGACTCGCCCGGCGATACGGAGCTGCTTCCTGGCGAGTTGATTGAGCGCTCTGCCTTTGAGGAAACCAACGCTCGAGTCCTGGCCGAGGGCGGCGAGCCATCCACTGCCAGTCCGGTGCTGCTAGGAGTTACTCGTGCCTCTCTGGAGACAGATAGCTTCCTTGCCGCCGCCTCCTTCCAGGAGACTACTCGTGTCCTCACTGAGGCCGCCGTTCAGGGCAGGATTGACTACCTTAAAGGCCTCAAAGAGAACGTCATTATTGGACGCTTGATACCAGCGCGCATTGATCTTAGTGAGGAAGGTCGGCAGCGCCTTGGCCTCGACCAACTCCGACGCCAGGCCATAGGTGTCTTGACCGGGCCTACGGAGGCTCCGCCTCACATAGATATGGATGATACTTATGAGGAGCTTCTTCCCACTAAAGCTAGTGGTAACGATGTCTAGCATGCTGTAGGGTAGTTGGCTCTTCTTGGTGGCCAGAGCCGTGGCCCGTCGCGGGCGGCCTATGATCCTCCTTTCATGACAAACTGCACTAATATAAGAGCAATCTCTTCAGCCGGCATTTCAAGGGAAGGCTCTCCACTTAACAGGCGGTTGCTCAATCCGGTTGAGGACGGGGCTATTGATGGCCTCATTCCCTATATGTAAAATGCTTTGGACTATAATACACCTGGGATATTTGCCTGTTGCCACATAAAGAATCAAAGTCTCTCACTTATGTGCCAGGATTAGATACAAAACACTCTCTGGTAAACCCCACGCCGCTTGACAATTGCTACATAGTGCGATAATCTTAGCGCAATCTAGTGTAAGAGGAAAGTAAGAAAATGAAAGCTAAGAGGTTCATAGCGCTGCCGCTGGCCCTGCTGGGTATTCTCGCGATTCTTATTTTGCCCCTCTTCACCATAGCAGCGGTTGCTAAGGCCCAGACTGCCCAGGGGGTCTTTATGGACCTGAAGGCGGCCGGCACTTTCACCATAAGCGATCATAAGATGTATCAGTTCAATATCGCAGATACTACTCTTGTTGATGCAAACGGAGTAGCCCTTCCAGCCGCCGCCTATTTCACTAATACGCTGACCAGCGGCCCCACAGTGACCTGCAGCGGTAGCTCTAGCAGTTGCTCCTCTACTAACCAGCCTTCCACGCCTACGGCTCCTATTCCGGACGACAGGAAGGTAACCGGTCCCAACGGGACATGCAAGCAACAGCAATGTACCTTCCTGGACGGCGGTACGCTCACCGGTTCCGACTACAAGCAATACATTATCGTAAAGGGCAAAAACGGGAACGGTAGCTGGACATTCACATGGACATATATGGTGGCCCCAGACCCTAGCAAAGACGTGGATCCCGCCATCGAAGGGGTGCAGATAACCCCCTTCACGGCTTGGGTCTTGATAAAAGAAAACACGGATGTGGCAATTATCGACCTCGGCGCAAACATCGCCGGCGAGTCCGTAGTGAAAAACACCACTAAAGGTACCAAGTACTCTTTCCGCTTACGGGATAGCTATGGCAATAGTAGAGTAACCGGACTCAGCCTGCTGGTGAACAATGTTACTCTCGCCTATCCGGGGTCAACCCTGGTAGAGAACTGTCCAGACTGCCTGGTCGGAGACCCAGGTGCCGTGGACTTCTACTACACCACCAACGCTGGAGCCAAGGGTTACACGACCCTCCTAAAGAACGGCGATGCTCGCACGCTGCTCAACACCGACTGGCTGGCAGGCAACGACAATGGCGGCTCAGATGGGAAAGACCTGGCGATGGCGGTCATGGACCCCCTACAGCTCATTGTCGGCGCCGGCACCTATACAGTTACCCTCAAGGGTACCGTGAAGGGTACCGATGGGCTGGCCAATATCACCTTCTCGGTTACCCAAAGCGTCCAGGTAATCACTCCAGGATGCGGTAAGGGTAACTAGGCGCCGCGCGCGCCTTCAAAGTCAGGTTTCCTCAAGCTGTTACAGGCTTTTCTAGGCGATTCTTCTCTGTTTAAGCACGGTACATGACCACGGAGATGACAATGCTAGCGGATTGTCACGTGCACCTCGACTCCTATTCTACGGTTGACATTGCGGGAATCCTTCGGCGTGCCCACGAAGCTGGGGTTGGGCTACTCATTTCAGCCGGTACCACTCTGGATTCTTCGGCGCGCTCCAGTGATTTAGCATCCCAATTCTCCCCCATTTTTGCGGGCGTGGGAATTCATCCTATGGATGTTAGCCAGTCGATGGACGAGGATACCTATTATCAGTTGAAATCGCTGGCAGAGGCTAATAAAAAGGTGGTGGTTATTAGTGAAATCGGCCTGGACTTCATAGAGGGAGCGCCTGATCGTGCTATCCAGTATCAGAGCTTTCGGGAGCAGATCAGACTGGCCCGGGAGTTGAAACTGCCCATCATCTTTCACACCCGGGATGCCCACGAAGAGACGTTACGTCTTCTCAAGGAAGAACAGGCCTACCAGGTCGGAGGAGCTATGCACTATTTTCAGGCCGATGCAGCTACGGCTAGTAAATGTCTGGACATGGGTTTCTACATATCTTTAGCTAAGCCTCTATTAAGGTTGCCCCACCTTCAGGAGGTGGTTGCCCAATTGCCTTTAGATTGCCTTCTCCTGGAGACGGACTCCTATTCGCAGCCCTTCAAGGAGAAGCGGAAGAACTGGACTGAGCCATCTCACGTGCGCCTGGTGGCGGAGAAGCTGGCAGAACTCAAAGGCATAACCCTTGACGAAGTAGAAGAGGCAACCACCAATAATCTGCTTTCTCTTTTGGCTACCAGAGTCGAAGTTGTTCGCGCATATACATCCCTTGGCAAATGACGCCTATTCCTCGAATCCATATGGCTTTGTTGACATCTTCAATATGGGAAGCCTTACTCCCACCCGCCCTCTAACGTACTTTGGGGGGGTACCCCCAAAGCCCCTGCCAGGAAGGGCGAAGCCCTTCCTGGACTCTCCTGAAACTATGATTTCAGCAATACCAGCCTATTTCAAATATTTGGTTCGCGGGCCATTCCACACCCACCAAATGTGTTGTCCCCTCCACCCTACTATGAACTTCCTTCGATAGCTCCCAGCACCAAGTTTTGCAACATCCTGTAGCGCTTTCTTTGTTATTCTACGGAGTAGGTGCTCTCTGGATACAGGTTTAGCTCGTGTGAGATCAATCATCGTGATCTCAATAGGGATTTAATATATACTATGATAAGATAAAGTAAGGCTTATAATATGACCATAAATCTTCATCAGCTTGAGATATTCTACGCTGTAGCGCGCCTGGGAAGCTTTTCCCAGGCGGCAGATGAGATGAGCATAAGCCAGCCTGCGGTCTCTATTCAGGTACAGGATTTAGAAAGAGCCATAGGGTCTGCGCTTTTCCATCGTCTTCGCCGAGGGCTTCAACTTACAGATACTGGTCGAGCCGTCTTTACCTATGCCCAACGTATCTTCGCCTTAATGACCGAGATGCAGAGCACTGTAGAAGACATTCAGGGGCTGAAGTCGGGGAGGCTAACGGTCGGCTCAAGTACGACACCAGGAGAGTACGTGCTACCCTGGGCCATTGGCCGTTTTCGCCAGCGCTATCCCGGCATAGAAGTCTCTCTGTCCATCGCTAACACCCGAATTATCTTGGAGCGAATCAACAATCGAGAGCTTGACATGGGCGTTGTGGGAGCTTCGGTGCAAGGAGAAGGATTGACTACCTTCCCTTACGTTTACGATGAGATTGTAATCATTGCGTCGCCTGATCATCCCTTGTCCAAAGAGTCAGAGTTGAGGTTTACAAATTTGGAGGGACAAAATTTTGTTCTAAGGGAAGAAGGGTCTGCGACACGACTCACCGGCGAGGAGTACCTGAAGGGACTGGGGGTTTCCATTCGTGTGGTCATGGAATTAGGGAGCAATGAGGCGGTAAAGCGCGCTGTCGCCGCTGGTCTAGGGATCGGGATCATCTCTCATTTTGGGGTCATACCAGATACAATAGCAGGATTCATAAAGGTCTTACGGGTCAAGGGGTGGGAGTGCAGACGTCCCATTACTGTAGTCTATCGTCAGGATAGGCATTTGCCTTCGGCCCAGCGGGCCTTCTTGGAGTTTCTCCGAATGGAAAAACCTCTCCCTCCAGCACCGGTATAGCTCTTTTTTAATCTTCAAAGGGAGCATCTACGTCCCTTTGTATCAAAAGCCTACATCCTTCTTCTTGAAGATATGTTCTAGCGGTCTGGTATGTCATGGCTGGAGTGTCAAGAGAATTTGGGTGGTCTTGGATTACTACCCCTGGTCACCCTGTTTATTTCCCCCTCAACAAGTTCGAAGTCCCTTCGTGGCAGCATGTGAAACTGGCCCAGAAAAGCTAGATTCCAGCGCTCGGGAGGCCATCTATCCACATAATCCATCCGGGGGCCAATCTCTCTAGCATCCAGAAAGCTCTCCTCGTCTGGTACCGTATTGTACCTTACATTAATCTTAAGAGAGTACCTCGCAATCCGCCTTCTACCTCCTTCTTTTGGCCGTTGCTCCTCAAGGGAAGCGGCTGTTACTGTGGCTGTGCCCCCAAACTTTTTAATGCTTGGAACATAGAACAGCAATCGGTCTTCTGGCTGCATACGCTGGACCCTTCGACGATAAGTGGAGGTGACTTCCTGCATATACAACTTCGCCTCCCTAGAAGCCTTCAAGCTTTCCAATGTGCATGCAATCATCCAGTAGTTCTTGGCCATGACCCCTCACTCCAAACACGGCGATTTTTATTGTGCCCTTATTCTATAATATGCCCTGCCACTTTGCAGCCCTTTAACGGATTCGTCTGCCGCTGTATGTTAAAACGTAGGGTTATCCAAGACTCGATCCATTCTCAGGTTGTGTCGCGGAGAATGCGATAAAGATGTAGAAACAGCTTAGAAGCCTCTCGCACAAAAACAACGGGACTGACCCGCCGGGTGGGGTCCACGTGTTGGAAAAACGAGAATTCAGTGTAGTACACGCCGCCTCTATTATCCAGCGCATCGGCTAGACGCCGAGACTCCCCAACGGGCACCAGATTATCCTCCCTATCATGCATTATCAAGATACGTGCCTTAAGGCTCTCCAGGTTGGTGCTGGGAGAGAGACGCCTTAGATTCTTCTTCGTTGCCCCAGGAAGGCTTTCTATCAGCTTCTCTGTATCTTCCAGGGTAGCGCCCTTCAACAGTTTATAGACAGCTAGGGCCTGTGGAGAGAGTGTTTCAGGGGCCAATGCCAGACCGACTTCTTGGGCTACGAACAATCTAGTAAGGAGCTGTCTTTCTGGTTCATCTTCAAGTCCCTCGATGAGGTGTCTGGTAATAACCTCCACTGTAAGAGGGTCGGGCTGCCAGGGTTCTATCTGGTCATTGTAGAAAGCGCTTCGGCTGACCGTGGTCTTGATCAGACCTCCTGCATCGTAATAGCCACCAAAGGAGTTAACGAAGCTAACTTGATCTCGGATCGAGGGCTCCTGGGCCGCAACCGTTACCAATGAGGCACCTACACAAAAGCCTCCCATGCCTACTCTCTTGGGATCAACCGAGTCCAGGCGGCGCAAATATTGGAAAGCGGCTACCAGGTTGTCTATCTCCTGGGGGTCAACGCGTTTCTGGGTCATGGTATCGGACCAGGGTATCATCACCACCATCCCCGAGCGGGCCAAAGCGTTGGCCAGGTTCACGACTCGTTCATCGTCTCTTCCAGCGGGATTCACTCCCAGAAAGAGGAGTACGGCCGCGTGCCTTCCTGAGTTAGAGGGTCTGTAAAGGTCAGCTACGCCTTGTCCAAAAGGCACAGGATAGCTTATATCCTGCCTTATAGGATCCCCTGTGAACCACTCCTGAGGATGGATCGGAATGGATGGCAGAATCTGGGGTATAAAGAGGAGGGACTTGACACCTGCTCGTCCTTGAGGAGTCAAGGCAATTACAAGGACAGAGAGTGCTAAAAACACTGCCAATGTCCAGAATATGCGTCGCCACCCCACTGCAAAGCCTCCCCTAAAGCAAAGTTTCGTTTTATATAGTATAATGTGTCCCTTAACGTCACTGAATAGCGAAGTCTTATTAAGGAGGCAAGGGATGACTACAGAAGAACAGCTTATAGCAAAGGCAGAGGCACCTTCAAAGGAGGCGATGCGGCTTCACCCCTTCTACCGGGGCAAGATACAGATGGTTCCCAAGTGCGTTGTTCGCAGCATGGATGATTTCAACATCTGGTACTCTCCCGGCGTAGCAGAGCCCTGCCGGGATATACAGAGTCACCCCGAAAAGGTGTTCGACCATACCAATAAGGGCAACACCATAGCCGTGGTTACCGACGGAACGCGTGTTCTCGGTCTAGGCGACATAGGACCGGAGGCCGGATTACCAGTCATGGAAGGCAAGGCCCTGATCTTCAAGTACCTGGGCGGTGTGGACGCCGTTCCAATACCTCTGAAGACCAAGGACATGGCTGAGATCATTCGCACCGTTCAACTGATAGAGCCAGCTTTCGGCGGCATCAATCTGGAGGATATCTCCCATCCCAAGTGCTTCGTGATCCTGGATACTCTTCGGAAGTCCATGGGTATCCCAGTTTGGCACGATGACCAGCAGGGCACGGCCACCATAACCCTGGCAGGGCTGATCAATGCCCTGAAGGTCGTGGGTAAGAAGATAGACAGGGTCAAGATCGCCTTTATTGGAGTGGGTGCTTCCAATGTGGCCTGTTCTAGGCTGATTTTTGCCGGTGGAGCGAAGCCAGAAAACTGCATAATGGTAGATAGCAAAGGCATCCTTCACAAGGGTAGAACAGACCTTGAGCAGGCGAGAGATTGGTTTGCCGATAAGTGGCGACTATGCAATATCACCAACGCCGAGGGTCGAACTGGAGACATCCCCGAAGCGATGCGAGGAGCCGATGTCTGCATAGCCCTCTCGAGGCCTGGGCCGGGCGTAATCAAAAAGGAGTGGGTCTCATCTATGGCCAAAGACAGCATTGTCTTTTCATGTGCTAACCCAGTTCCCGAGATATGGCCGTGGGAGGCAAAGGCGGCTGGCGCCAGGATAGTAGCCACCGGGCGCTCCGATTTCCCCAACCAGGTGAACAACATCCTGGGGTTCCCCTCCGTGTTCCGGGGCGCACTCGATGTTGAAGCCGCTACGATAAACGACGAGATGAAGCTAGCAGCTACACGCGCGCTGGCTGCACTAGCGAGGGAGAACGTGCCCGATTCGGTCTGCCAGGCTTACGGCATGAAGCGCTTGGAGTTCGGGCGCGACTACATCCTCCCAAAACCTTTCGAGCCCCGGGTGCTGGTCTGGGAGGCTTCGGCCGTGGCA
>JACQTT010000011.1 GCA_016210665.1 Chloroflexota bacterium
CCTTGTAGGCTACTACTTTCTGGACAACCTGGCCTTGCGGTATATTATGACCAATAGCACTACTAGTATGGGAAGCCAGATGGGGCTGAAGATACCCACCCAGATGAGAGAGTTGGCTAGTCCCTGGCCAGCGAAGGAGAGGCTGCGAAAGGCATTCTTGACCGTCTCGAGGGCGTTCCATCCCCTGGGAGCCAGGGGCTTTTTGCTTACGGACAGGGACAGGGAGACGCTAATTAGAGAGGTGGAGGAGGTGCGCTCCAGATACTGGATGCGGCCTTTCATCTGCTCGATCTGGCTGCGGATGTTGGTTAGCTCCCTGTAAACCGCCAGGATGTCCTCCACCTTGTCCGCCCTATTAAGCAGGGTCAAGAGCTGTGCCTCCGTAGCCTCCAGGGTCTTGAGCCTCGACTGGATGTCCACGTACTCCTCGGTAACGTCCTGGGCGTTGGTCTGCTCGTTGGTGACCCGGAGGGATAGTGACCGAATCTGGGTCAGGGTCTCATCGGTCTTTTCCGAGGGGACCCGGATGGTGATGTAGCCGTTGATATTCTCCTCTTCGCCGGCGAGATTAGAGGAGACCACGAAACCTCCCATGCCCTCGGCCAGGGAGGCGATGCTGTTCAAAATCTGAGGTATGTCCTTGACCTGCATGGCCATATTTATAGTGCGTACCACCATGCGCTGGGGGATTTGAGAGGAGTACACGGAGAAGGCGATTGATGTGTCTGCCCAGCCTTTTGCCGGCGCGATGGCGGCAGGCCTGGGGGCGGCTGTGGGGGCGGGCGCTGGAGTCGCTCCAGACGCAGCATCCCTCCCTCCTGCACATGCCAGGGAGACAAGGAGAATGAGCAATAAGACTATGCCCGATAATCTTTTATACATTTCACCTCAAAGGCGTTCTTCCCTCGAAACACCAGTATATTACTATAACGCTATCCGCTGCTCCAGGTTAGCTACCGCGAAAGGGGGTATGGTTGTGGATGAAGGGGCATAGCTGCGGCAATTGGGTCCCATTATCTCCTTTTCACATGCACCGGCTGTCCCTTGGCCAGCACCCTCTTGAGGTACTGCCCAGTGTAAGATTGCTCCTTCTTGGAAACCTGCTCAGGGGTCCCCTCGGCTATGAGGTAGCCGCCCTTTTCGCCGGCTCCTGGGCCCAGGTCTATTATCCAGTCGGCGTTCTTTATCAGGTCCAGATGGTGCTCGATCAAGACTACGCTGTTTCCCGCGTCCACCAGACGGTGGAGCACCCGCAGGAGGGCGGCGCAGTCCTCAAAGGAGAGGCCGGTGGTAGGCTCATCCAGGATGTAGAGGGTTCTGCCTGTGGCTCGTCTCGATAGCTCCGTGGACAGCTTAACCCGCTGTGCCTCGCCGCCGCTGAGGGTAGTGGCCGGCTGCCCCAGGCGGATATACCCCAGCCCTACGTCCCGTAAGGTTTCCAGCCTGCTCCGAACCTTCGGGAAGTTCCACAGGAACTCCAGGGCCTCCGAAACGGTCATGTTGAGCACTTCGGCGATGGTCTTTCCTTTGAAATGAATCTCCAGCGCCTCCCGGTTGTAGCGCTGACCCTGACATATCTCGCAGGGGACGGTAACATCGGGGAGAAACTGCATCTCTATCTGAATATACCCCTCTCCGGTGCATGCCTCGCACCGTCCACCCTTGACGTTGAAGGAGAAGCGCCCTGGGTTATAACCCCTCATGCGGGCCTCGGGCACGGCCGCAAAGAGCTCTCGTACAGGGGTGAAGGCGCCGGTATAGGTAGCTGGGTTGCTGCGGGGAGTGCGCCCGATGGGTGACTGGTCTATGTTGACTACCTTGTCTATGTTCTCTATACCCAGGATGGCATCGCAGTCTCCGGGTCTGTCCTTGGCTCTATAGAAGAGCTGGGCAAGCTTCTTGTAGAGGACTTCGTAAACCAGGGAGCTCTTGCCTGAGCCAGAGACCCCCGTAACACATACCATCATCCCCAGGGGAATTTTGACGTCTAGGCTCTTCAGGTTGTTTTCTCTGGCCCCTTTTATCACTATTCCTTGTCCATTGCCGTTACGTCTCACCACAGGCAGAGGTATCTCTCGCTTGTGGCTCAAGTACTGGCCTGTGATGGATCGGGGGGAATTAGCAATCTCTTCTACAGAACCGGTAGCCACCACCTCTCCGCCATGTTCGCCTGCCCCCGGGCCCATGTCTATGATGTAGTCAGCAGCCCTCATCACAGCCTCGTCGTGCTCCACGATAAGAATCGTGTTGCCGATGTCCCGCAATCGTTTGAGGGTTTCAATTAGGCGTGAGTCGTCCACAGGGTGCAAACCTACGGTGGGTTCATCGCATACATACAGCACTCCCATAAGGCCAGAGCCTATCTGGGTAGCTAGGCGAATTCTCTGGGCTTCCCCCCCGCTCAGGGTGTAAGAGGTGCGGTCCAGGGTCAGGTAGTCCAGTCCTACGTTAAATAGAAAGTTAAGGCGGGACTCGATCTCTTTGAGTATCTGCCGCGCAATAGACTTTTCTCTAAGAGACAGAGCCTTTTCTTCCGAGGCACCGTTACCGGAGGGTCCCTCGCCCCCTATTATCCTCACCCAATCCAGGGCTTGCCCAATGGACATCGAGGTTACCTGCATAATACTCTTTTCGCATACTGTTACCGCCAGAGATTCTGGTTTTAGGCGATTGCCGTTGCAGTCAAGACATGGTCGAGAGGCCATATACCGTTCGATCTCGCTCCTTATGTAGTCCGATTCCGTCTCCCGGTGGCGGCGCTCCAGGTTGGGGACAACACCCTCAAAGGTGGTCTCCCATTCAAAGTCCCGTCCGTGGTGGCTACGGTGACGCATCGTTATGTGATCGCCCTTGTTCCCGTAAAGAATCACATCCAGATGCTGGGGAGACAGGTTCTTTACGGGAACTTTAGTAGAAAATCCGTAGGACTTGGCCAGCGACTCCAAGAGGCTGGCGTACCATGGGCTTGAAGATCCCGATCGCACCCACGGTGTAATGGCGCCCTCGGCAAGGGTAAGCTCTTTGTTGGGCATGACCAGGTTGGGGTCTATCTCTAGCTTGAAGCCCAGGCCAGTGCAACTGGGGCAAGCTCCGTAAGGGGTGTTGAAGCTAAAGGTGCGAGGCTCCATCTCTCCCAGACTTATGCCACAGTTCACACACGCTAGGTTCTCAGAAAAGAGACTCTCTTCGCCATCGCCTATGGAAACGAGGACTATACCCCCCGCCATCTTCAGCGATGTCTCTACCGAGTCCGTCACGCGGCTGGCCTCTGCGCTGTCGCCTATGACGAGACGATCCACCACTACCTCGATGGTGTGCCACTTCTGTTTGTCCAGGTTGAACTGATCTGACAGGTCATGGATCTGTCCGTTCACCCGTACACGCACAAATCCCGCCTTTTGCGCCTGCTCGAAGACCTCCCTGTGCTCCCCCTTGCGCCTCCTCACCATGGGGGCCATTACCATGATTCGACTCTCCTGAGGCAGGTTCAGGATTGTATCCACTATCTGTTGGACCGTCTGTTTCTCAACCGGTCTGCCACACTGGTGACAGTGGGGATGGCCTACCCGGGCGAAGAGGAGGCGCAGGTAGTCGTATATCTCGGTGACCGTGCCCACAGTGGATCGGGGGTTGTGGGATACACCCTTCTGGTCAATGGAGATGGCGGGGGATAGCCCCTCGATGTAATCCACGTCGGGCTTATCCATGCGCCCCAAGAACTGGCGGGCGTAGGCCGAGAGGGACTCCACATAGCGACGCTGGCCCTCCGCATAGATCGTATCGAAGGCCAGAGAGCTCTTGCCGGAACCGGAGACCCCGGTAATGACCACAAGCTTGTCTCTGGGGATGACTACGTCAATGTTCTTGAGGTTGTGTTCTCGTGCCCCCTTGACCACGATGTATTCCTGGGCCACTCTGCCTCCCTGATTCAGACCTGGAATAGGGTAAAAGGATATTTTACCACCGTGGGCAAGTTCGTGGCAGGGTTCTAGGGCCGTGAGTTCCTATTGACACTAGTATAACTGAAGTTATACTAGTGTCGTGAAGACGGCCATATCCCTTTCAGATCCACTGTTTAAGGCGGCGGAAAGCCTGGCCAAGCGTATGGGAATTTCCCGTAGTGAGCTGTTCCAGAGGGCGGTGCAGGTGTTCTTGAAAGAGCACAACGATGAGAGTGTGACTGAAGCCCTTAACCAGGTCTATGGTGACGGCTCTGAGAAAGCATGCCTCGATCCCCTTTTGGAGCAGCTGCAGCTATCTTCCCTGGCGAAGGGCGAATGGGAGTGAGGCGGGGCGAAATATGGTGGGCCAGTCTGGCAGCTCCAAGGGGATCTGAACCTGGATATAGACGCCCCGTTGTAGTGGTCCAGTCTGATGCCTTCAATAGTAGCCAGATTCAAACCGTCGTCGTAGCTGTGATCAGCTCGAATATGCGATTGGCAGGCGCACCGGGTAACATAACCTTGGAGCCACGGCAGAGTGGGCTTCCCAAGGAATCGGCCCTCAACGTGTCTCAGATAATCACGCTGGACAAGCGGTATCTGACGGAGCGGATAGGAAGGCTTCCCTCAAAGCAGTTGTCTGATTTGGACGAGGGACTTCGCTTGGTGCTGTCGTTGTAAATCGACATTCCCCATGTGACGCGAAGCAAAAAGCGCGAAGATGCGGCTGACCCAAACGGGACCTCCTGGTTCGGCTGTAGGGATGTTAGCTGCAAAGACGTTCCCAGCCGATATGGAGCGCACACAACTTACTGGCGGTGCGTTGCTAGGAAACTGTCGCTTTTTGCAGCCGCGTTATGAACGGCTCCAGGGTGTTTATCACGGATTCATGTTCCTCGCATCGGTCCCAATCTGCCTTGGCAGAATTTAGTCATAGGTTTTGTTGATTAGTCGATGCGAGAGGCTAGCTGTGCCCAAACTGTGCGACTGATGGTGGCGCATGGACCTAGAGGGACGCCTCTACTTTTCGCACAGTTTGCTCCATCAGGGAGACCTTTCTTTGGCGAAGGAAGCTTTCAAGTCTTCAGCTGTGGCGTAGCGGCGGGCTTTGGGAGGCCGTACTATCCCCATCATAAGGCCGCCAAAAATGAAGAAACTGATGAACAATATAAAGCCAGGTCGGTACGAGCCGAAGATGTCGAAGATGGCATTCATGAAGAGGGGGCCGCCAGCCGTGAACCCAAATGCGAAGAGAAAAGCCGTAGAGCGAACCAGCCCCAGGCTTAGGC
>JACQTT010000017.1 GCA_016210665.1 Chloroflexota bacterium
AAAGGTCTATCCTCCCTGGAGACGGTCAAGCGAATCAAAGAACAGGGAGGGTTGGTCTCTATACCCCACCCCTTCGATCGCTTTCGCCGCTCTGTTATACAAAGTAGCGCCCTGAATGCTGTATTGCCCTACGCCGACGTTATAGAGGCCTTCAACGCTCGCAACACCTTTGATAGCGATAATAGAAAAGCGCTGGGGCTGGCCCGGGGGCATGGTATGGTGGTATCGGCGGTAAGCGACTCCCATACCCCTGGGGAACTGGGCTATACTTACGTTGAAATGCCAGACTTTGACGGCACTCCAGGGGGCTTTATGGAATCCCTGGCCAAGGGGATGCTGGTGACCAGGCGCGCCAATCCCCTCATACACATCGTAACCACCTATACCAAACTCAAAAGGAAGATTTTGCCTGTCTGAAGGTTACGAAAAGGAGATGCCATGACCTTGACGCTGGGCTGGTTCTCAACCGGGAGGGGCGAGGGCTCCAGGGGTCTCTTGGCCATGGCCCATGAGAACATCCTCTCTGGTAAGCTGGACGCCCAAATCCAGTTTGT
Organism: Chloroflexota bacterium; assembly: GCA_016210665.1. Lineage (GTDB taxonomy): Bacteria > Chloroflexota > Dehalococcoidia > Lucifugimonadales > JACQTT01 > JACQTT01. The sequence continues at coordinate 555 of JACQTT010000017.1, forward strand.
CTTTAGCAACCGCGAACCCGGCGAGGCAGAGGGCAGCGACCAGTTCTTTGCCCTGGTGAAAAGCTTCGGCATACCTCTGGTTACCCTCTCTTCTCGCCGCTTCCGTAGGGAGCACGGAGGGGGCCCCTTCTCTGAGCACCGCTTGGCCTTTGACCGGCAGGCGATGAAGCTGCTAGAAGGCTTTAGCCCAGACCTCTCCGTCCTGGCGGGCTACATGCTCATCGCCGGGCCCGAGCTATGCCGCAAGTATGACATGATCAATCTTCATCCCGCCCTTCCCGGAGGGCCTGTGGGTACGTGGCAAGAAGTAATATGGAAGCTCATTGAAACCAGGGCCGCCGAGACTGGTGCCATGATACACGTGGCCACCGAGGAGTTGGATGAGGGGCCGACGGTCAGCTACTGTAGCTTCCCTATAAGAGGAGAAGTCTTTGATCCTTTCTGGAAGGAGGTCGAAGGCCATTCCATAGAGGAGATAAAAGTCAGAGAAGGGGAAGAGATGCCTCTTTTCAAGCTAATTAGACGGGAAGGCGTGAACCGGGAGCGCCCGCTGCTGCTGGAAACTCTGAAAGCGATCGCCCAGGGTCGTATCCAGGTGAGGAGAGGCCGTGTTCTGGATAGCCAGGGCAGGCCCGCAAAAAGCTTCAGCATGAATGATGAGATCGAGGAGATCCTGAAACGGGGCGGGCCTTAGGCGGACTTGAGGCGTGTTGAAGGGAATTCTAACGTTGCGCCGCTGGCTGTGAGAAGCTGGGGACTCTTGAGACCGCGTATGGTGTCTGCGTCAATAATGCACTGACGCACTTCCAGCAAGGATGGCAGCTCATACATAACATCCAGTAGCGTCTCCTCGATGATGGACCTGAGACCGCGAGCGCCACTCTTGCGCTTGATGGCCTCTTCGGCCGAGGTTTCCAGGGCCTCGGGCGTGAAAATAAGCTCCACGTTGTCCATATTGAAGAAGCTCTGATACTGTTTTACCACGGCGTTCTTGGGCTCCGTCAGAACTCTTATCAATGCTGCTTTATCCAAGCTACCCAGACTCACTAGGATAGGAAGTCGTCCAACAAACTCGGGAATGAATCCGAAGGCCAGGAGATCCTCAGGAGCCATCTGCTTTAGCACCTCTTCATCCTGGTAATGTTTCTCCTTCTTGCCGTAATCAGCCTTAAAGCCAAGGCTCTTTCTGCCCTTGGATATTCTATTAGCGATAAGCCTGTCCAACCCCTCGAAGGCACCGCCGCAGACAAAAAGAATGTTGTCCGTCTTGATCTGAATGAACTCCTGATGGGGATGCTTGCGGCCACCCTGCGGTGGTACGTTAGCCTTAAAACCCTCAATTATCTTAAGAAGAGCCTGCTGTACACCCTCACCAGAGACGTCCCGGGTGATGGAAGGATTGGATCCCTTTCGGGCTATCTTGTCTATTTCATCTATGTAAACGATACCCTGTTCGGCCCTCGATATGTCGTAGTCTGCGGCTTGTATAAGACGCAAAAGGATGTTTTCTACGTCTTCCCCGACGTAGCCGGCCTCTGTAAGGGATGTAGCATCAGCTATGGCAAAAGGCACGTCAAGAACTTGGGCCAAAGTCTGGGCCAAGAGGGTTTTGCCACACCCTGTGGGTCCAACTAGCAGGATATTGCTCTTCTGAAGCTCCACATCCTGAACTTTAGGCTTAGACCATATCCTTTTGTAGTGATTGTACACGGCGACGCTAAGAACCTTCTTAGCTCTTTCCTGTCCTATGACATAGTCATCCAGTCTTTCATAAATCCCCCTGGGCATAAGGGACCTAATCTGGGGTTCTAAGACTTTGCGAGGGGTGGAACTCTCCTCTCGGATTATCTCTTGGCAGAGCTGTACGCACTCGTCGCAAATAAACACCTTGTCAGGGCCAGCGACGAGCCTTTTCACCTGGCTCTGGCCTTTGCTACAGAACGAGCACTGATATTCAACTCGGGTAGTTTTAGAAGGTGGCATCTATTCTCCCCAGGCTCATTTCTTGGTGCCCTGTTCCGGAGCCTGCTTAGCCAGGATTTCATCTACGATTCCATACTCCAGAGCCTGCTCTCCGTTAAGATAGTAATCCCGATCTGTATCCCTAGCTATCTTCTCATATGGTTGGCCCGTATGGTCGGATATTATCTGGCGAATCTTATCCTGCATACGCAAGATCTCACGGGCCGCTATTTCAATGTCAGACGCCTGTCCCTGAGCACCGCCCATAGGTTGGTGCATATGAATTGTAGAATTAGGTAAGGCGTAACGCTTACCCTTAGCTCCGGCGCATAGCAGAACGGTGGCCATGCTTGCGGCTATGCCTATGCAAATGGTGGAGATGTCGGGGCGGATTAGCTGCATGGTATCATATATGGCCAGCCCAGAGGTGATTACTCCTCCAGGGGAGTTGATATAAAGGTTGATGTCCTTTTCTGGGTCTTCTCGCTCAAGGTATAGGAGCTGGGCAACGATGAGATTGGCGAACTGGTCGGTTATGGGAAAGCCCAGAAATACGATGCGCTCCTTTAGAAGCAGCGAGTAGATATCGTAGGCCCTTTCACCCCTGGTGCCGCTTTCTATCACCATGGGAACTATGCTCTCGGGCCTGTACAGGTTGTCTTCTGGCCTATACAGCATTTTGGATTCCTCCTCTCTCTGTCTGCTCTTCCTTGTCTTGTCTTTCCTCTTTAATGACTTCAGAAACGGTCCCTTTTTCCGATTCTTCCCCTGAAGCCACCTCCTCTCCCACGGCTAACGCTCTCAACCTGTCGAAGATTTTTTGGTTAAGAAGCATATTGCGGATGGTGTTTTTCCCCTCAGTTGAACCAAAGATGCGGCGTATCTCCTTATCCTGTCCCCCAGAACTTTTGACAATAGAGGATAACCTAGTCTCAATTTCATCCCCGGAGACTTTGATATCTTCCTGTTCCGCAATCTTGCTCAAGGCGAAGGATTGCTCTAAATGCCTTTTTGCTTCACCTCTTAGCTCCTCCCTGAGCTGTTCCGGCGATTTACCCACCTTTGAAAGATACTCTTCCATAGTTACTTTTTGTTGTTGCAGGTCTTTCGCCTGGCTCTCCAACAGATGATCCACCTCATGCTCAATCAAGAGGGGGGGCAACTCAATATGAGCCGTCCCTAAAATTGCCTCCAAGAGCCTCTCCTGGTAACGTTGCCTGACCTCCTGTTCTTTACCGGAAATCAGGTCCTCTCTAATTTTTTGCCGCAGGGACTCGAGAGTCTCATACCCGCTGCCGATCCCTTTAGCAAATTCATCGTCAAGCTTGGGGAGAATTTGCTCTTTTAGCTCTTTTACCAAGACGGAGAATTCGCACTCCTGGCCTGCTACAGATGTATCCCGGAAGTCTTCAGGCAGGCGTAGCCTAAATATCTTGGTTTCGCCTTTAGAGATCCCAATGACCTCCTGGGAAAAACCAGGGAGAGGACGATTATCCCCTTGCCGGGGAACAAAGAGTCCGTCGTCGTCATTGAAGATTTCCTTGCCGTTGGTCTTACCTGTGATACTGAAGGTGACGAGATCGCCCCAATCAACGGGCCTCTCTACAGGCTCCCAGGGAGCCGTCTCCATCCTGACCTGTTCGAGACCCTCCTCCACTTGCTTCTCTGTAACTTCTACAGTCTCCTCCTGCAAGCGAAGGTCTCGGTAATTCCCCAACTCCACTAGAGGCTTGAGGGGGACTGTAGCCTTTATCTGAACCGATGGGTCTAGCTCCACTACCTCTACCTGGGGCACTCCGACAACCTCCAAACCCTGCTTCTCTACTGCCTCTGTGGTAGCTCCGGGCAAGATAAAGTCTAAAGCCTCCTCTAATAGCGCCGTTCTACCTATAAAGCGTTCAAGGAGAGACCTCGGAGCTTTGCCCTTGCGAAATCCCGGGATAGTGATCCTCTGGACTACTCGTCTATATGCCTTGTCCAGGTACTTGTCTAGGTCCGGCGCTTCTAGCTCGATATGAAGAACGGTCTGCCGCTCTACTATCGCTTCCTGGGTGATCTTCAAACCTGGCTCCTGTTGAGCTTTCTCATTACCCTATTATAGCACCCAACCACAGGATTGTGAAAGAATTTACGGGCAGGGGTCTGATTACCAGTGCAGCGGAGGTGCAGTTGGCCTTGCCCACCGGAAGGAACGGCCAATTGTCGGCCAGAGCACTTTTAATTTGACGGATACCAGTCTATCCTATATGAGAGAATCTAGTAGTAATCCAGGAGAGCAGAGATGGATTCAAGGGCTCTGGCAGAAGAGTTGCGGCGACAGATCGTCGGTGAAGTACGCTTCGATAAATACTCCCGGGTGCTTTACAGCACCGACGCCAGCATCTACCAGATCGAACCTCTTGGGGTTGTCATACCCAAGAACAACGAAGACGTCATAGCAGCTATTAAGACCGCCGCTAGATATTCGGTGCCAGTTCTGCCCAGGGGAGGTGGAACCAGCCTAGCCGGCCAGGCGGTGGGCCCTGCCATAATCCTGGACTTCTCCAAATATATGCACCGAGTTCTTGAGATGAATCCCGAAGAGGGCTGGGTCAGGGCTGAACCCGGAATTTCTCTGGACGGGCTTAATCATAATCTTCGTTCCTACGGCCTCAAGTTCGCCCCGGATCCCACCACCAGCAACAGAGCTACTGTAGGCGGAGTACTGGGGAACAACTCCTGTGGCTCCCATTCCATCCTCTTCGGCAAGACGGTGGATAATGTTAAAGAGATAAGCGTAGTGCTGCCAGACGGGGATGAAGCCCTCTTCAAGCCCCTGACCCAGGAGGAGCTTGAGGCCAAGTTAAGAGGAGAGGGAGCAGAGTCCCAGTTATACAGACGGGTCCTGGACATTGTCGAGCAGCACCGCCAAGAGATAGCGCTGCGATACCCAAAGATCATGCGCCGAGTTTCGGGATATAACCTGGACGAGTTTACCAAGGGTGAAGACCTTAACTTGGCTAAGCTTATTGTAGGCTCCGAGGGCACTCTGGCGACGATAACCGAGGCGAAGCTCCATCTTGTCCCTCGCCC
>JACQTT010000015.1 GCA_016210665.1 Chloroflexota bacterium
CAAAATGGCGTATATACGCCCTAGGCCTGCCACATCTATGGCAACGGTTATGCTCTCTAACCTTGAACTTCTGTTCCCTTTTCCACTTTTGTATCTTTGATTCTTTGGCCAATGTAGTTATCCTCTGAAATCTACGTCCTGCTGATTCTCTGTCTATCGGCTTGTCAGGCGGTTTGCCTTTGGGCGACGTCGACATGAGCGAAGGGCATGCCCAATAACTCTAAGAGTCGTAGGCCTTCCCGATCTGTCCTTGCTGTGGTTACGATGGAGACCTGCAATCCCCTTATTCGGTCTATCTGGCTGTAATCGATCTCTGGGAAAATAACCTGCTCGCGAATTCCCAGGGAGAAGTTACCTCGTCCATCAAAAGCGTCGCGAGAAACGCCTCGGAAGTCTCTTATGCGAGGGAGGGCAGCATTTATTAGCCTGTCCATAAAATAATACATACGGCTGCCCCGCAGGGTTACCATAAGCCCAATGGGCATGCCGGCCCTAAGTTTGAAGGCTGCTATGGACTTCCTCGCTCTAGTGGTTACGGGGTGTTGGCCTGAGATGATAGTTAAGTCGTGAGAAGCGCTCTCTGGTGCTTTGGAGTTTTGTATGACCTCGCCCAGACCTATATTGAGCACTACCTTTACAAGGTGAGGCACCTCCATCCTGTTCTTGTAGCCGAACTCCTCTACGAGAGCTGGGACAACTTCCTTTCTGTAGCGCTCCAGCAGGCGAGGGCTAGTCTTGACGGGTGGAGCCTCTACTAGAGCGGGAGAAGGCTCAGAAGCGGCAGCGCCCTTGCGAGCCGTTTTTGGAGTGGTTCTCCTCGCTCTGGTGGTGGTCTGGCCGCTGGTGGCCTTTGGTCCCTTCGCTTTTTGACCGTTTTGGCTCTCTGGCTCTACTCGATTACTTCTTGGCATCTCTTACAAACCCTTGCTTTTGTCTTATCTTCTAGGAGTTTATATCCTACTCGCGCCGGCTTATTGCAGTGAGTACAGATAATCATAACGTTGGAGACGTGGATAGGCGATTCTCGGTGCACTATTCCAGCTTGACGCGTGCCGGGCCTGGCCTTGGAATGCTTACTGATCATGCTTATCCCCTCCACCACTACTCTGCTCTCTTTAGGCAGCGCCCGCTGTACCTTACCCTGTTTGCCGCGGTCTTTTCCTTTGATAGCCACTACCAAGTCGTTTTTCCGTATCCTCATTATTATAGCACCTCTGGGGCTAGGGAGATAATGCGCATGAAATCTCTCTCCCTCAGCTCTCGAGCCACAGGGCCGAAGATACGTGTACCCCTGGGCAGCATCTTGTCGGTGAGGATAACGGCGGCGTTATCGTCGAAGCGTATATAGGACCCGTCGGGTCGCCGGTGTGGCCTGGTTGTGCGAACTACAACCGCTCGCACAACCTCTCCTTTTTTTACCGGGGCGGCGGGTGTTGACACCTTGACTGACGCTACAATAATATCTCCTAAACTCGCATAGCGTCTGCGGGTGCCTCCTAGCACATTGATACACATAATCACCTTAGCACCGGAGTTATCGGCTACGGTCAAACGGGTGTATTGCTGAATCATTCTTGTTGCTCCGTCTGCTCATCGTGCGTTGCTTCTTCTAGCCGTACATCTATGTCCTGGGGCTTTATCTCTACCATCTCAGGACGAGCCAGGATCTCCACTAACTTCCACCGTTTGGTGCTGGATAGGGGCCTGGTCTCTACAATCAGTACCTTGTCTCCGACGCGGCACTGGTTATGCTCGTCGTGGGCATAAAGCTTGGAGATGCGTTTCACGAGCTTCTTGTACAGCCGGTGGCGACGGCGCCACTCGTAGGCCACTACTATAGTCTTATCCATTTTATCGCTAATCACTAGTCCTATTCGGACCTTTCGGTTTGTCTGAGCCATTCTATGTCCTCGTTAGTTGCCTTTCACCTATAAGTGTAAGTAGGCGAGCTATTCTTTTTTTGGCCTTTCTAATCTCGTTAGTGTTTGCCAGTTGCATAGTAGCCTGTCGGAATCGCAGGTTCATCAGCCCTCGGAGGGATTCACTGTACTCCTTCCGAAGGTCGGCGTCGTTAAGCTTTCTTAGGTCGTCAATCTCCATAAATAGCTTACACCTAGGCTTGACCTTCTTCTCGTCCTACTATTATAGTGGCTATGGGCAGTTTGTTAGATGCAAGAAGCAGAGCTTCCCTGGCTACATCTTCCTTCACGCCCCCAATTTCAAAGAGGACTCTTCCCGGCTTTACGACGGCTACCCAATGATCTACTGGGCCTTTTCCGCTGCCCATGCGAGTCTCAGCTGGGCGTTGGGTTACAGATTTACCGGGGAAGATGCGAATCCATACCTGTCCTCCACGCCGTACGCCTCTTGTTATTGCACGACGAGCCGCCTCAATTTGACGCGACGTGATCCATGCAGGCTCGACAGCTTTAAGCCCGAAGTCTCCGAAAACAACGGTGCTACCGGCAATGGCAATACCCTTACGCCTGCCTCGATGCTGCTTGCGGTACTTCACTCTCTTAGGCTGTAACATTACTTTCCTCTTCTGACCCTCGGACGGTTACCTCGATGGTGGCCATCTCCGCTAGCTCTTCTTTAGGCCGAGGTAATACGTCTCCCTTATATATCCACACTTTGACTCCAATGCGACCCATGGTTGTATGGGCCTCTGCCAGGCCATAGTCTATATCTGCCCTTAAGGTGTGAAGGGGGACACGCCCCTGCTGTACCTTATCTTTCCGGGCAATCTCTGCTCCGGCCAAGCGCCCTGCGCAGATGATCTTTACTCCTTTGGCTCCAGCTTGCATGACTCGGGATAGGGCTTGTCTCATCGCTCTACGGAAGGCTACCCGCCTCTCAAGCTGTTGGGCGACACTCTGGGCTACAAGGAAGGCATCCAACTCTGTCTGACGTATCTCTTGAACGTTCAGGCGAGATTTCTTGCCGGTCAGTTTCTCCAGAGCCTGGCGCAACTCTTCTACTCGCTGACCGCCTCGTCCTATCACAATTCCTGGGCGGGAGGTGTGAACTGTTACAACCAGGTCTTGGGCGCCACGCTCGATCTCTACCCTAGATATGCCGGCATCGGAATACCTGGAGAAGATGGCCTTACGTATGGCAAGGTCATCCAGCAAGAGAGATCTGTAGCTCTGATGCTGGGCGGGAAACCATCGGGCCTGCCATTCCTTGTTTATACCTAAACGGAAACCTATGGGATGAGTCTTATGGCCCAACTAAGAACCCTCCTCTTCTACGACAACAGTTATGTGGCTGGTTCGCCGCGTAATTCTTCCCGCTCTACCCCTGGCCCTGGGACGGATCCTCTTAATACGGGGACCTTCGTTGGCATATATCTCAACAATCCTCAGATCCTCTCTATCCAAGAGGAGATTATTCTCAGCATTGGCGGCGGCGGATTTCACTACTTTAGCTATTGCTGCCGCTGCCGGGGTGGTCAGAAAACGCAACAGGTTAAGAGCGTCTCCTACCTTTTTGCCTTTTACTGCGTCCGCTACGGACTTTAGTTTTTTGGAAGATATTCTTGCCTGGCTAGCCTTAGCTGCGACAGCCATCTTTCAATTCTCCTATTGACGGCCTACCCTGGGTGCAGTAGTTGCGCGTTCCGACTTAGAGCTGTGGCTTCTAAAGGTTCTAGTGGGAGAAAACTCTCCCAATCGGTGGCCTACCATGTTTTCGGTGATGAATATGGGTACGTGTCTGCGGCCATCGTGAACGGCGATGGTCAGCCCAATCATTTCAGGCATAATGGTAGAGGCTCTGGACCAGGTTTTGATTATCGCCTTGCCTTCGCTGCGACGCAATGCTTCTACCTTCTTCATCAGCTTGGGATCTACAAAAGGCCCCTTCTTTGTTGATCTGGACATCTGCCCTCTTTTACTTACGACGCCGTACTATCAATCTGTCTGTAAGCCTGTTCTGGCGAGTCTTATAGCCTAGAGTTGGTTTGCCCCAAGGGGTCTTCGGCCCGGGCATACCTATGGGAGACCGTCCCTCGCCACCGCCGTGGGGATGGTCGCGAGGGCTCATTGCCGAGCCTCTGACAGACGGTCGCCAGCCTAGGTGGCGTTTTCGACCTGCCTTTCCTAACTTGATGTTCTGGTGGTCCAAATTGCCGACTTGGCCTATGGTGACCATGCATTCGCTTAGGACACGCCGTATCTCGCCTGAAGGCAGGCGCAGAAGGGTGTAGGCTTCTTCTTTGGCCAGCACCTGGGCTGCAGCCCCGGCGCTTCTCACTATCTGACCTCCTTTGCCTTGCTTCAATTCTACGTTATGTACCAATGTACCGGTTGGGGTGTTTTTAAGCTGCAAGCAGTTACCCACTTTAATTTCCACCTTGGGACCAGCCTCTATGGAGTCTCCAGTTTTTAGGCCATTAGGAGCCAGGATGTATCGCCAATCTCCATCCGGGTACTTAATGAGAGCAATGCGAGCTGAGCGATTTGGATCATACTCGATAGTCATCACCTTTCCACTCACATTATGCTTGTCTCGCTTGAAGTCGATTATCCGGAGCTGGTTCTTGGGGCCGCCGCCCTGGTGGCGCACTGTCATCCTCCCCAAGTTGTTCCTGCCACCCCGACCCTTTAGAGGGGCAACAAGGGATTTCTTTGGCTTTCGTTGAGTTATCTCATCAAAGGAAGCCGATATGGTATGTCGCTGTCCAGGAGACGTTGGCTTAGGGATCTTTAATGGCATCAGGCACCTTCAAAAACCTCTATCTTATCACCGCTCTTTAGGGTGACAATGGCCTTTCTTAGACCCTTGTTTTCTACCAATTTGGGGCCAAATCGCTTCCTCTTCCCTTTCTTATTAATAGTGTTAATGGCTACTACATCTACATTGAAGGCCTTTTCTATAGCCTCTCTTATCTGAGCCTTATTGGCAGCGATGCTCACTTCAAAGACGTATTTGCCGCGCTCTTGGAGTACGCTGCTCTTTTCCGTTACTATAGGCCTTCTTATAATTTCAAAGGGATGCACGTTTGTTTAATCCTGAGATGTTTCTACTCGGTGTCCTCTAGGACGTACCAGCTCTTTCCCCCACATCTCCTCAGCTGTGCGAAGTGCAGGCACTGTGATGATCAGTTTATGATGATTCAGCAGGTCCAGGACGTTGAGCACCGAGACGGGAAACCCCTTCACCCGTTGTAAATTACTAATAGACTTGGCTATCTTTTGGTTGGGACCCTCAGTAACTATTAGAGCCGAAGAGCTTATCTGCAAGTTAGCCAATACTTTTGCCATCTGCTTTGTGCTGGCCCTCTCAAGGCTCAAAGAGTCAAGTAGAATCAGGTCATCTCTTCGTATCTTGTCCGATAGGATAACCTTAAGGGCTAGGTGTTTCATTCTCCTCGGTATTCTTCGTCTGTAATCTCTAGGATGGGGACCAAAGGCTATCCCACCGCCTCGCCACTGAGGCGCTCTGATGCTTCCTTGACGAGACCGACCGGTATGTTTCTGAGGTCTGGGTTTAATGCCTCCTCCAGACACGTCAGAGCGGGTTTTGGTGGAAGCGGTTCCCTGACGGGCATTGGCCCTCTGGGACACCATAACCTGATAGACCACGGCAGAGTTCAAGGGGACGCCAAAGAGGGAATCCATCACCTCAATAGAGTCCACCACTTCACCCTGGGAATTTCTAACTTGAAGTTCCATTTCTTATCGCTTATGGGGCCTGATAGCCTTTCTGATTATGAGGAGCCCGTTACTAGGCCCTGGTACAGCGCCTTTTACCAGAAGGAGGTTTCTCTCGGGATCCGCCTCAATAACTTCCAGGTTCCTTACGGTAATTCTGGCACTTCCCAGGTGACCGGCCATACGTTGGCCTTTCCAGACTCTCCCTGGAAAGGTTGTAGCGCCGACAGAGCCAGGCGCCCGTTGCCGATCGGACTGGCCATGGGTTTTTGGGCCGCCAGAAAAATGATGGCGTTTAACCCCGCCAGCAAATCCCTTGCCTATGGATGTGCCAATCACATCTATAAGGTCACCTGGCTTGAACATATCTACTTTTGTCTGCTGCCCTACTTGTACCTCTTCTAGGGTTTCTACCTTCAATTCTCTAAGTAATCGGAAAAGCTTGCCTGACCTGTGTAGGTGGCCTCTCTGGGGTTTGTTGAGGCGTCCTGCCTCTTCAAAACCTACCTGAACGGCATCATAACCATCTTTCTGCATTGTCTTCACCTGAGTGACGGTGCAGGGACCGGCCTCAATAGCGGTTGCCGACTCTATACGTCCGTCTTCTGTAAAGAGTTGGGTCATGCCTATTTTCTTACCTAAAATCGCCGTAACGGTCATATCATCCTCTATAGCTTGATAGAGATGTCCACGCCTGCGGGTACGTTAAGTCTGGTAAGGACATCGATGGTCTTAGAGGTGGGTTCTAGGATGTCAATCAGGCGCTTGTGGTTTTTCAGTTCGAAGTGCTCTTGGGAATCTTTATCTATGTGAGGCGAACGAAGGACACAGAAGCGCTTGATAGAAGTGGGAAGAGGTACTGGCCCGGCTACCTGGGCGCCAGTGCGTTCAGCAGCCTCTACAATTTGGGTGACCGACAAATCCAGCACCCGGTGGTCAAAGGCCTTTAGTACTATACGAATCTTCTGTCTTGCCATAGCATCTTGTACCTATACTCGGACTACTTCGCTTGTTATAGAAGCTGGAACCTCTTCGTAGTTTTGGAACTCCATAGAGTAGTTGGCGCGCCCTTGGCTGAGAGAGCGTAGGGATGTGGCATAGCCGAAGCTCTCTGCCAGGGGAATCAAGGCAGTTACCACTTGTATATTACCCTGTCCTTCTATATTGCGTATTCGTGACCTTCGGCTATTCAGATCGCCTAGCACGTCGCCCAGAAACTCTCCGGGTGTTACTACCTCCATTTGCATGATAGGCTCAAGCAAGATGGGGCGTCCGCGCTTAAGTCCCTCTTTGAGTGCTATAGATGCAGCCATTTTGAAGGCTATCTCTGAGGAATCTACCTGGTGATAGCTGCCATCGACTAAGGCTACCTTAACATCCACCACCGGGTATCCGCCTATAACGCCGTTCTGAAGGTTTTCCTTTACTCCAGACTCTACAGCAGGAATGTATTCCTTGGGTATAGCGCCCCCTACAATACGATTTTCGAACTGGTTGCCTGCGCCTCGCTCAAGAGGCTCAATCTCCAGCCATACGTGTCCATATTGACCTCGACCTCCAGTTTGGCGTATGAAGCGTCCTTCAACCTTGGCTGATGAGGTTATAGCCTCTCGATAAGAGACTTTGGGCGTACCCACATTTCCTTCTACCTTAAACTCCCTCTTCATCCTTTCCACCAGTACATCCAAGTGTAACTCTCCCATGCCAGATATTAAGGTCTGGCCTGTCTCTTGGTCGTATCGTATCTTGAAAGTGGGATCCTCGTCTGCCAGTTTCAGTAGGGCATCTGTAAGTTTGTCCTGATCGGCTTTAGACTTGGGTTCTATGGACACAGATATAACTGGCTCCGGGAATTTTATGGTTTCCAAGATAATCGGGTGCCTTTCGTTGCAGAGCGTATCGCCGGTGAAGGTGTCCTTTGGTCCCAGGGCAGCCCCGATGCTTCCTGATCTAAGCTCTTCTACCTCCTCACGGCGCTGAGCGTGCATGAGCAGGATTCTTCCCATACGCTCTCGAATGCCCTTGGTTGAGTTGAAAACCATATCCCCCGCTCTAACGGTGCCGGAATAGACCCGTAAATAAACCAGGCGACCCACGAAGGGGTCTGTAACCACTTTAAAGGCGAGGGCGGAAAAGGGGGCATCATCGTCAACGTCTCTTATAGTTTCTGTTTCTGAGCGGGGATCAACTCCGGGTACTGGAGGCACATCTAGAGGAGACGGCAAGTAAGACCCCACGGCGTCCAGTAGAGGTTGAATGCCCATATTCTTGACGGCACTTCCACAGAGGACCGGCACAAGTTTGGAGGCAATGGTGGCCTGTCTGAGAGCCGTCCTGAGCTCTTCCTCGGTAATCTCCTCCTCTGCCAGGTATTTAGCGATGAGTTGATCGTCGGTCTCCGCAATTTTCTCTATCATCAACTCTCGGTAGCTATTGAACTCTTTCATCATCTCTTCGGGCACTGGCATCTCTTGGGGAAACTGGGGGCTTTCCCCGGGAAATACCAGTGCCTTCTTTTCGATCAGGTCAATTATGCCCCTGAAAGAGGCCTCTCTTCCCAGGGGTATCTGAAGAGCAACTGGGTTGGCTCTTAGGCGATGGCCAATCATATCTATAGTGCGCTGAAAATCAGCGCCTACACGGTCCATCTTGTTGATAAAGCAAATCCTGGGAACCTTATAGCGATCAGCCTGGCGCCACACAGTCTCGGATTGGGGTTGTACCCCGGCGACGGCATCGAATACGACTACGCCGCCATCCAGTACCCGAAGGCTTCGCTCTACTTCAGCGGTGAAGTCAACGTGCCCTGGGGTGTCTATGATATTGATATGGTAGTCTTTCCACTCGCATGTGGTGGCGGCGGCGGTGATAGTAATGCCTCGTTCTCGCTCCTGAGCCATCCAGTCCATAACCGCCGTTCCTTCATCTACCCCTCCAATCTTGTAGGTGCGGCCGGTAAAGAATAGCACCCGCTCGGTGACGGTGGTTTTCCCGGCGTCTATATGGGCGATGAATCCAATGTTGCGGATATTGCCCACTTTTAATGCTGAAGATACTGAAGACACGATATGTGACCTGCTTGTTGGCTCTGGGCATAGCTGTGCAATTACCATCTATAGTGAGCGAATGCCCTATTAGCTTCAGCCATTCTATGCAGGTCCTCCTTTCGTTTTACGGCAGCTCCCTGTCCCTGGGAGGCCTCAACCAGCTCTTTGGCCAGTTTCTCGGTCATGGGCTTGCCGGCGCTACTTTGGGCTGACTTGATTATCCATCTCATTGCCAGGGCCACACGGCGGTTTTCGTTTACCTCCACCGGGACCTGGTACGTGGCACCACCAACTCGGCGAGATTTGACCTCCAAAGCGGGCGTGGCATTGTTGATGGCCTGTTGCAAAACCTCCAATGGTTGTTTAGAGGTTCCCTGGGCTACTCGCTCCAAGGCTTGATAGACAATGCGTTGGGCTACAGTTTTCTTGCCATTTTTCATTACTTTATTAATGAACTGTGCAACAACAACACTACTATATTTTGTGTCGGGGATGATTACCCTTCTTATTGCTCTTCTTCGGCGTGACACGTATCAATTCTCCAATGCTATCTTTTAGGCGCGCCTTTCTTCGAGCGCGATTCGTTGCTGGTTCCGTATTTGCTGCGCCCCTGTTTCCTGTTGGTCACTCCCGCTGAATCCAGGGTACCCCGTATTATGTGGTAGCGAATCCCTGGTAGGTCCTTCACTCGACCACCCCTTATTAGCACCACGGAGTGCTCTTGAAGGTTGTGGCCTTCACCGGGGATATAGGCTGTTACCTCCATGCCATTGGTAAGCCTCACTCTTGCAATCTTGCGCAGCGCCGAGTTGGGTTTTTTTGGTGTCACAGTGCGAACCTGGATGCACACTCCCCTCTTTTGAGGGCTGGGTTGCTTACTAACTCGGCCTCGCAAGGAGTTCTGGGAAAGGCGTAAGGCCGGAGCCTTGACCTTTTTCTCCGTCTTACTCCTCTCTTTTCTTATGAGTTGATTCATAGTGGGCATGGCTACGCCTCTTCGAGAATCAGGGATTACTGTTGTAGGGCACACGCAAACAGAGCAACAAAGGTTGACTATATCAGGTGTGCATTTTCTTGTCAATACATACTCTAGCCTATTCTTGACCCCCAGTAGCGTTGTACCTATAATAACAGCCAAAAAGGCGCAAGATATTCCCAACGAGGTATAACTGGTGACCACCGAAGCTATTCTCGTCAAGTTAGAGGAGATAAAAGGCATAGGCCTGCATGGGCTTGAGGCCATAGAGACCCTGGAGTATCTGGAGGAGTGGCGAGTGGCATATCTTGGGAGGCGGAGCCAACTGGCGCAGTTGCTTAGAGGCTTGAGCTCTTTATCTTTTGAAGAACGTCGCCTTGTGGGGGCAAGAGCCAATGAGACGAAGGCACTTCTAGAGCAGAGCCTATTAAAGCGAGAGGAGATCTTGAAGGAGGCCGATGCTGCTCTTCTTTCAACAAAAGAGGAGATGGACATTACCCTTCCTGGCCGTCCTGTACCCCTGGGACGATTGCATCCTACGACTCAGATGGTCAGAGAGATATGCAATGCCTTTGTCTCTATGGGCTTCCAGGTGGTAGAGGGACCCGAGGTGGAATGGGATCACTACAACTTTGAGATGCTGAACATACCCAAAGACCACCCGGCCAGGGATATGTGGAACAGCCTCTGGATTGATTACGCTGATGAAGATGGTGAGCGCACCATGCTTCTGCGTACTCACACTTCGCCGATGCAGGCCCGCATTATGGAGGGGATGAGGCCGCCGGTGCGGGTAGTGGTCCCTGGCAAGTGCTATCGCTATGAGGCTACTGATGCAACTCATGAGTGGCACTTCTTCCAGATCGAGGGGCTAGCAGTGGACGAGGGAATTACCTTTGCCGATTTGAAGGGGACTCTCTACGAGTTTGCCCGGCGCATCTTTGGTCCTCA
Organism: Chloroflexota bacterium; assembly: GCA_016210665.1. GTDB lineage: Bacteria > Chloroflexota > Dehalococcoidia > Lucifugimonadales > JACQTT01 > JACQTT01. The sequence goes on from JACQTT010000015.1 coordinate 10,632, forward strand.
GAGGAGGGTGCGCTTTCGTTGCGACTACTTTCCCTTTGTAGAGCCTGGGGTGGACATGGCGATAGACTGTTTCGCCTGCCAGGGCCGAGGCTTCCTCTCAAGTGGGGCTGAGGAGGGGTGTCGGCTCTGCAGAGGGTCTGGGTGGATCGAAATCATGGGGGCAGGTATGGTGCATCCCAAGGTGCTGGAGGGGGTTGGGTATGATCCCACAATTTATACCGGGTTCGCCTTTGGACTGGGGCCAGAGCGCATCGCCATGCTGAAGTACGGTATCGATGACATACGCCTTTTCTATAGCAACGACCTGCGTTTTCTGAGCCAATTTTAGGGTCTGGGTGAGGCGGAGACTAGAGACTCCTTCTGCGAATATGTCTATTGTTCAGTTGCATAAATCAGCGTGCTTAAGGCCCTCCCCAATCCCGCTCATCCTGAGCTCCGAATTCATCGCGAGTCTCGACATAGTCGGACTTGTCGAAGGATCCTCCGTTCATGGTTCGACAGGCTCACCACGAGCGGCTGATTATGACGCTTTTTCTGTAACTAAAACTAAGCATTAGGATATTTGTTCCATGACTATCAAAGAAAGGGTAGCCGCTCTTTTGCAGCAAGCTATGGATGAGGCCCAAGCCAAGGGCTTCATCCCCCAAGCTATGCTCCCTGACGTCCTCCTTGAGCGCCCTCAGAACAGGGAGCATGGCGATCTCGCTTCCAGCCTGCCGCTAAGGCTGGCCCGGAATCTGCATCTCAATCCTATGGAAATAGCCCAGAGGCTGATTCCTTTGATACCTCCTGCCGAGGAAGTGGAGCGAGTATGGGTGGCACCTCCTGGATTTATCAACTTCGCCCTGAAGAGCTATTGGCTGGTCCAGCAGGTGGAAGCCGTAGTTCAAGCGGGTGAGCGGTATGGCAACATGGATTTGGGAAAGGGAAAGAAGGTTCAGATAGAGTTCGTCAGCGTTAATCCCACCGGGCCCTTGCATGTGGGTCATGTGCGAGGGGGAATCCTGGGGAGCACTCTGGCCAATGTTCTAGCTGCGTCCGGCTACAGTGTGGAAAGGGAGTACTACGTCAACGACGCTGGCACCCAGATGGATTCCTTCTATTACTCCCTTTACGTGCGTTACCAGCAGGCCCTGGGAAAAGAGGCGGAGATGCCCAAGGATGGCTATGTGGGGACATACATGGTGGAACTGGCGAGGGAGATCGCCATCGAGGAGGGAGAAGGCTTTCTTCAAATGAGGCCAGAGGAGGCGGTGAAGGCTCTAGGGGCGATAGGCTTGCAAAAGATGTTGAAGTCCATAAAGGAGGATCTGGAACGGGTAAGAGTTAGTTTCGACGTCTGGTTTAGCGAACGCAGCCTTTACACGGGCGGTCAATATGATAAGTCTATGCAGATCCTCCGAGAGGCAGGATATCTGACCCAGCGGGAGGGTGCTCTGTGGTTCGCTTCCACAGCGCTGGGAGAGGACAAGGACAACGTGCTGGTCCGGAGCACGGGAGCTCCTACCTACTTCGCCTCTGATATAGCCTATCACTATAACAAGTTCTCAGAGAGAGGATTTGACTGGGTGATAAACATCTGGGGTGCCGACCATCAGGGCCATGTGCCTCGCATGAAGGCTATGGCCTCGGCGTTAGGGGTCGCACCTGAGCGCCTTACGCTGATTATCTCCCAGTTGGTCACCCTTAGGCGTGGCCAAGAGGTAGTGAGAGCCTCGAAGCGCACTGGCGAGCTGGTTACTCTACGAGAGCTGGTTGACGAGGTGGGCCCTGATGCCTGTCGCTTCTTCTTTCTTTCCAGGTCTCCTGAGAGCCAGATGGAGTTTGATCTGGAGTTGGCCAAGAAAGAGTCCTCGGAGAATCCCGTGTATTACGTGCAGTACGCCCATGCCAGAATTGCCGGCATTCTGCAACTGGCGCAGGAATCGGGCATAGACTACAGTGACGGCGACGTCTCACTTCTCGTCAATCCTGCTGAGATTGACCTGATCCGCCACATGGTAGAATTTCCAGAGTTGATTGAGACTATGGCCCAAAATCTATCGCCCCATCACCTTCCCCACTACGCCATGGAGCTGGCGACCGCCTTTCACTGGTTCTACGACCATTGCCGAGTGGTCTCCAGGCTGTCTGAGGAGGAGGGCATCACGAAGGCACGCCTCAAGCTGGTGCAGGCGGCGCGTATAGTCCTGGCGCGTTGTCTGGATTTGATGGGCATGGACGCCCCAGAGAAGATGTAGACTCTCATTAGGTGAGGCACTTTGTTCGACCCCCCGGCCAAGCAGGGCTGCATCCCCGGCGTGACCCATAACTCCAGACTCCAGAGGGTTCTGTGAGGGAGAATAGGTCAGAGCAAGGTTGGCGGTATCTCTACAGGAAATGAGTTGATCTAGTACTATTATGACTATTATCTTATTGCTGTTGCCATTGAGCAAAATCTGGGGTCATGTGTTGCAACATGCTTAGGGAGGCTTTTTCGCAAGAATAAACGCAGCCTCTGCTTTTCTTAGTTTTGTAGTCGGAGGACTCGGTGGGAGTGGTACAGGGTAAGGCAGGAGGGAAGCGAGATAATGACAAATGGCTACTTTTACGCTTCACCAGAACTCCATAATCGGCAAAATCCTATTAGAATCTGGTTTACTTGATCTTGGTGCTCTTTAACGGTAATCGTCTCGGAGCCGTCTGCTCGGGCAAGTTCTAAAGCCGCAGTTTCAGCTATATACAAGTCATGCCCTTTCCATTCTTTGTAGAGGGGGAATGTTTTGTTTATTATGAGCAATCTTTGTTGCTTGTTATCCTCCCAAGTACTCCTAATTTGAGAATCTAGGACTCTTAGCTCCCATGGAGGCATGCTACCTAAACGCTTAAGCCTTCCGACGCCGCCGGGAGGAGCCGGCGTTTTTGGATTCTTTGGGATGTGTGTGCCATCAGTACCGGGGACTCCGTCACTTTTACCATTACCTGTCTGCGGCGGTTTCCGCCCTCTACCTTCCCCCAAAGAGCTTAGGTTCCCGTGCTCTTCGGCTATTGTCTCAATGGCTTTTGCCATAACCCGGCGGACGTCATTCAGCCTCTTCCTTTCTTCTCTATTAACCGTATCTTCATCAGCTTTATTCAGCAGCTCTTTGATATGGGGATCTAGGACGCTCTTAAGGATCATCTCTACTTGCTGCCATTCGCTGGACTCTCTATCGAAGTCAGTCTTGTTTGGTAAAACAGGTACACCTTCTACTTTCTTACTAGGCATTTCTACCTCTCCGATGAGGGTGTTCAAAGACTGTTTGTAAGACGGGCCAGGATGTCCGAAGAATTCACCATCACATATCAAGCGGCCCTTCCTAAGCAGACGCATACCTCCTCGAATTGGCAAACCACCTTTGCTGCTATGGTCTCTCTTCAGCCGCCCAATCCAGCCCGTTAACCGCAATCCAGAAGAAGTTTTCTTATCAAAGGTCTCTTGATGAAAAGCCTCGTACAAAGGGAGTTTAAACGGTTCAATCGTCTCTTTGTTCATCGTGATAGATATCTTACCCTCCGCCAATAGCTTTCTAAATACATTTCCCAGATGGAGTTTAAGTTTTGCTGAATTCTGGCGCCGAGGATGGAGCTTCCGAATTTCGAACTTACAATACCCCTTTCCAAATAGGTCTTTAGTACTCTTATTGGGGATCACATCGTACTCTTTCTCTCCCGATGACACATCGCTCCAGTGATCGTCCTGAAGCTCCCAAACAATCTCTTCATCCCACCTTTTTGTCTTCACAATCCAGGCATCACCTATGTAGCCCATAGCCCCTTTGCCGCCTTGACCGTATTCACCTATATGATCAGCCTTGTTGCTTTTCCCCCATGCCAGCCAGTCTTGTAACTCCTGTGGTCCCATACCCAGGCCACCACGATTCTCTACCACTATTTCATCCTTTTTGATTTCTATGTCTATATACAAGTGGTCGCCACCTTGTTTGCCATCAAATTCATCAACCGCATTATCAACCAGCTCAAAAACGGCTTCTGCTAGACCTCGGTAGTTATACATAGAGGTTTTTACTAACCCCCGGGTCAACTTTTCCCTAATTCTTATAGCAGGCGGCATGTTACCTGGTACAGAAATCATTCTCTATTACCTCCTCGCCCTACTCTTAGTCCGTGTTCGCTTGCTGCGCTTAACTTTTCTTATACCTGCGTTTGATACACTTGTTGGATACCATTGTCTTAGACCATACACGCCACGCTTTGGTCTTAAGAACCTTGGGTCTTTATATATGTGGGCAACTAAGTTATTGCCAGGGTCTTTCCCAGGTATTATTACACCCCTTGCCACCAGCGCTTTTGTTAAGTCTATGTAGTGATATTCTTTGCCTTCTTGAGATAAAAACAGATGAACTGCATCTGCCAGAGAAGCTCCTAAAGAAGTAGAGGGTTTGCCACTGGGTATCTCTTGTTTCCCGCCGGCTCCATCCAAGGCAAACTCTACTGGTACCCCCTCTAAAGTCAAAAGGGCCTGAATGTGACGTAGTAGCGCTTCTAGGGTGTCTTTCTCATTCTCTAACTCGGTCAGACGCCCGGCCATCTCCGTTCTCACTACCTCTATTTTGGTACAGACCGCGCTCAATTTAGTTGAGACGGCACTTAACTCACTTCTTAGTGCTTTCACAAACTGACTTTCCATTGGTTTCCCTTCTAACGTTATGTTATTAATCACCAAGGTCTATTATACACTCTGTAATTAATCTTGTCAATAGTTGTATAGTGACAGTTATAATGCAATATTATATTACTTTGATAACAGTAATAATAGCTCGGTAATTATGTTTTACAAATAAATCGCTGGCGAAGCTAATCAATCGCCCTCAAAGTCACCTGCTCTGAGTGTCTTCTTTGGGTATGCCCAGTTGAAACCGTAAAGTTATCGCTGAAAATGCAGCCGTATTGTTCCGGTTGTGGCCTCTTGCACCTGAGCCCATTCCGCTATGCGATAGCCTACCACCCACACAATGCCTCTTGGGGAGACTACCAGAGGGATGCGGTCCCGCCAGGAGCGGGGGATTTTCGAGTCCACCATGAAGTTCTGGAGCTTTTTCTCCTGGGCCATACCCAGGGGCTGAAAGCGATCTCCTGGGCGGCGACGGCGAATCCATAGCTCGCGTCCGGTGGCTTCCAGGGACAGGACGGCGCTATAGGAATCCCCTCTGCCTTGCTCCTCCCTGAGAAGGTAGCAAGAGGCGGACTCAGGGTCAGGCACGACAGCGCTGACCTGCCAGCCAGGAAGCAGGGTTTCGCCTTGGATATTCAGCCTGTGTTCGCCATCCAATGGGGGAAGGGGACACGGCTCCTCCATGACTGAAGATAGAGTGGCGGTTGCATAGCTAACAGAGAAGGTCACCTGGCCAGGGAGATCAAGGCTCTTGCCTGCGCCCCTCTGCATAAGGCGGGCCATGTTCTGAATGTGGTTACGCTCCACGTTCCCCAAATCGCCTTTGACATGATTTACGGCTCGCCGAAGAAGATGATGCTGGATCGCCGTGTCCAGAGATGAGAAGGCGCTTCTATCCAACTCTAGACCTCGGGGCCGTTCCGTTATTACCCCGGCCCACGCTTTATCCACCTCTTTCTCAATGTAGGCCAGATCCTCTGCTGCTGAGCGGGAGAGGCGCAGAAGGGAATCCTTGATGTTAGGGTTGTATTGCTGAAGGAGGGGTAGAAGCTCGTTGCGCAGGCGGTTGCGGGTAAACCGTGAAGAGAGGTTTGTCTCATCACGGCGCGGAGAAAGCCCCTGAGCTCTACAGTAGGCCTCGGTCTCCTCCCGAGTAACGTTCAGCAATGGGCGCAGGGCGGTAATCTCTGGCATGTCTGAAACCATAGGTGCAGAGGTGAAGAGGGCTATACCTCTCAAACCGGAAAGGCCTGTTCCCCTGAGGAGGTTCATAAGGATCGTCTCGGCCTGGTCATCGGAGGTGTGCCCCAGAGCCACTGCGCTGGCGCCAACCTCTGCGGCAACTCGACTCAGAAAGAGATAGCGTACTTTACGAGCGGCCTCCTCTAGTGAAAGGCGCTCCTTGGCTCTGAAAGCGGCGACCTCGGCTCTCTCAACGGTGCAAGGCAAGCCCAGGGACTGGAGGGTCTTCGCCACAAATTCGGCGTCTTCATCGGCGTCAGCGCCGCGTAAGCCGTGATTGAGGTGTGCTCCATGGAGTTGCAGACCAAAGGAGTCCCTCAGGGCATTGAGGCTGTACAAGAGTGTTAAGGAATCTGGGCCGCCGGACACAGCTACTACCAGGAGCTCGCGTTTGGCAAACCCAGAATCCCTTAAGACCCTCGCTACCTCGCGGTGTACTCTCTCGACTACCCTTTTATCTGTCACGGGGTGGTCTTCGAGCCTTCAGGATTGGTCTCAGCCGACTCTTTCTTCGCGCGTTGGGGGGTGATGGTAATGGTAACTCTTTCGATTTTCAGCCCCTTCATTTCGATTATCTCTAGTCGCAGGTTTTTGTGAGAGAAACGCTCGCCCTGATGAGGGATGTGTCCCAGGGTATCCAGGACGAAGCCGGCAACGGTCTGATAGTCTCCTTTTGCGATTCTCAGTCCCAACTCTTCGTTGGCCTGATCGAAATTCATGCCGCCATCAATTTGAAAGGTGTTCTCGCCAATAGCCTCATACTCTCTGTCTGCTTCAGTGCCCTCTTCTCCGGTACTTCCTACAACCTCTTCGATCAACTGTTTAAGGGTTGCCAGGCCGGTTATGCCCCCGAACTCGTCAATGACCATGGCCATCTGATGGCCGAAGCGGCGCATCTCGGCGAAGAGGGCATCCATAGCCTTGGTCTCTGGAACGAAGTAGGGGGTGTGTATGATTTCTGTAACGGGATCTTCCGATGAGACCCTGCCGGAGGCTATGTTTTGGAGAACATCTTTTGCAGAGAGAATGCCAACGACATTATCTAATGTCTGTTCATATACCGGGAAGCGGGTGTGATAATGTTCTGAGTAAATTTGCAGAAACTCTCGTAAAGGAGTGCTTTTCTCTATCCACACAATCTCGGTTCTAGGGGTCATGACCTCTCGAACCCGGCGGTCACCGAAGCGGAATACATTCTCCAGCATCTCTGCCTCGGTGCGCTCTACGACCCCCTCGGCCTGGCTGATGTCTATAAGCATGCGTAGCTCGCCCTCGGTAACGGTGGGGGTCTGAAGGCTAACTTTCTTGCCGAGGGCCCTGAAGACCAGGCTGGGGACCAGGGAGAAGAGATGAATGAGGGGAGTCTCTACCTTCATAATAAGCTCCACGGGACGGGACACGACCAAAGACCACCGTGTTGCCATCTGAGCGGCGATAGACTTGGGGGTTATCTCGCCAAAGGTGACAATGACGATAGTCAACAGTACGGTAGCGATGACCAGAGTACTGCCCCGGTCTCCAAGTAAGGAGATGGCGAGGGCTGTCCCCAGCGAGGAGGCCAAAATGATAAAGGCGTTCTCGGTGAGCAGGATGGTGGCGAAGAACTTATCGTGCCTCTCTACCACGCGATTGACCGCCTGGGCTCCCTTGTTCCCCTGGCCGGCCAGGTGGCGTGTCCGTATCTTGCTCACCGAGATAAGACTGGCTTCGGCGCTGCTGAAGAAGGCGACGGCCAGGATGCTGACAATAAGGATTATGATCTGAATGGATTCTCCCATGCTTTATACGTCCTCCTCATCGGAGCCGAATTTCTTCTCTTGCCACAGGCGATTTATCGTTCCTCGTATTACCGAGGCGCTGAATCCAAGACGCCGAAGATGGCTCCATACCTTACGCCGAAAGGTGACAAAATCGGCCTTTTCCAGATGACGTGTGACCTTCAGGCCTGCCTGATACGCACCCTCTTCATCGTCCAGGTCTATAACGGCAGCATCGGCTATCTCATGGGGAATACCTTTGGCCGCAAGCTCCCTGCGAATAAGAAAGGCACTGCGGGGTCGGGACGACTCTCGGCTACGACGCCATGATTGGGCAAAGGAAAGGTCGTCTAAGAGGTTCTGTTCTTTGAGACGTGCCAGGGCACTCTCTACCTCTGGCAGGGAAAAGGTGCGGAGGAGGCGTGTTCTGAGTTCAGCCTCGCTGCGTGAGCGAAAGGAGAGAAGGCGCAAAGCGGAGTTGTAGGCCCGTAAGAAGGGATCATCGTCGTTCATAGTCAGAGGCCTTAAATAGCCTTAAATATTAGATTCAATTGTACAAAAGCACACGCCTAGGAGTAGGGATGTTACTTATCCTAATGCGGTAATTCTATAGCAACACACGTATTAAGTCAAAAGGATTATGGTAGGAACTGTTCTGGCAATAGTCTCGTACCCCATCATGACTGCTGAGGCATAGATTACTTCAACCCCGAGGCAGACCCAAGACATGCTTAAGGCAGGGATAGCTAAGGGACCTTCCAAATCGTTTCTAAGACGGTGAGCACTAATAACCAGGGACCTAAGCCTCCTCAGGCTCTGGCTCCTGGTCGGAGGAGGATGTCAGCGTCGGCGAGCCGGATGATGAAGAGCGGATCTCCTTCTCTATCTGAGCAGCGATATCATGTTGCTTGTATAGGAACTCCTTGGCGGCCTCTCGCCCCTGGCCCAGGCGTGTCTCGCCGAAGGAGTAAAAGGCGCCATTCTTCTTTATAGAGCCAAGACTTACCCCTATATCCAGGAGGTCTCCCTCTCTGCTTATGCCATGATTGAACATGATATCGAACTCAGCGGTACGGAAGGGCGGGGCTACCTTGTTTTTTACCACTCTGGCGCGAACCCGATTGCCGATAATCTCGTTGCCCTGCTTTATAGAGTCCAAGCGACGCAGGTCAATGCGCACCGAGCTGTAGAACTTGAGGGCACGGCCCCCGGGAGTCACCTCTGGGTTGCCGAAGAAGACTCCTATCTTCTCTCGAAGCTGATTAACGAAGATGACGGCAGTGCGGGATCGGCTGATGGCGGCGGTAAGTTTTCGCAGAGCCTGAGACATAAGGCGGGCCTGAAGGCCTACGTGAGCATCACCCATGTCTCCTTCTAGCTCGGCCTTAGGCACTAGGGCGGCCACGCTGTCTATGACTACTGCGTCCACAGCTCCGCTGCGCACCAGGTACTCGGCTATCTCCAAGGCCTGCTCTGCTGTGTCTGGTTGAGACACGAGGAGTTGCTCTGTATTGACCCCGCAGTGGGCTGCATAGATGGGGTCCAAGGCGTGCTCGGCATCGATGTAGGCGGCGGTGCCGCCAAGGTTTTGAGCCTCGGCGATGATGTGGAGAGCGAGGGTGGACTTGCCTGCCGCCTCGGCTCCGAAGATCTCCGTGACTCGCCCCCTCGGAATGCCGCCGATGCCCAGGGCTATGTCCAGAGAGATGGAGCCTGTGGAGAGGGCCTCGGCTGGCGTCCTACGGGCGGCTTCGCCCAGCTTCATGATAGCGCCTCGGCCAAAGTGGCGCTCTATCTGTCCTACCGCCAATTCTAATGCCTTTTCTTTTTCTGTAGTCATTGTTGGCTGTCCCCCATTGTATCTCAGATACAGGGTGTTATGGCTAAGTATCTCAAAAACCCTCACCCCCTGTGTCCCCCGCTCCCTTGCTAAGGGAGCGGGGGAGAAAAAGAATCTGGAGGACATCCCCAGACCCCTGGCAGAGGGGCCTATGCCCCCTCTGCACTCCCCCAACAACGGTTTTTGAGATAGTTTCTAAGGGTATCGTATCACAAGTCGGCAACAAGACTCAAGGCGAGGTGTCAGGAGGCTTTGGGTAGTTCAACGTCAGTTTCTCAAGTAAAAACGGGACGGTTCTCAGTGACAGTGCTCTATTGACGGTGCGGAACATATGTTCTACATTGTTAGCATCACTTTGTGGAGAAGTTTAGGTGACAACGGAGGCTAGAGTGGAGTCTCAGAGCCTTGAGGCCCTAGCTATCTTGGAGCGGGGGGTAACAGCGCTAAGCAGTATTCTTAATGTCTTCTATTTCGCCTTATACCGTTCTAGGTTGAAGAGGCGAAAGATAGGAGCGGTGGTTTTAGTTGTGGTGAATCTGGCCTTTCTGATTCAGAGCCTTTACTTTGGTTTTCTGCCCTACTTTGCTAGGCTGAACGTGGCTATCCTGGCTGGAGACGCGGGACTAGGGTTGCTAGCTGGCCTTCTGCCTATGATCGCTTCCCTTTTGATTACACTGCTTATCGTTAGGCAACTCTTGTCACGACGCATAGGAAAATAATGCTAGGAGCGGAACAATGCAAGCTCTGACTTTGGCAATACAAAGGGAACAGTGGGATGCGGTGTCTGTACTTCTTCTGAGCGCTCTGGTAAAGGTTACCAACCAGGTGCCAAGAGATGCGGTTCAAGGTCTTTTGGAGGCCCTAGAGGTGCGAGGTTCTGAAGGAGACATGCATGGCTCCCAGGTCTAGGCCTAAGGTTATTGAGCCGGGAGTCTTTTATAGGCAAGTTCTCTCCCAGGCGCAGCGAATAAAGCTAGACGAGGCCCGTCAGGTTGAGGGATTGGATGAAGAGATAGCACTTCTGAGGGTGCATCTCAGCCAGTTGGTTCAGGAGCAGCCTGACAAGTTGGAGCTCCTACTCAAAGGCATTCGTTTATTGGTTCATGCTGTGGCAGTCAGATATAGGCTTTCACCGCAGGCAGAGCAGGACCTGTCTAAGAGTCTCGCCAACGTCATTCGAGAGGTAGGCGGGCTCCTTATGCCGGAGGAGTCTAGTGGAGACAGATGAGCTTAAGGAGGCCATTGGCCGGCTCAAGTCCTCACGACATCAAAGGGTTGATACGTCGCCTGGCTCTACCTTCGAGGCCCTCTTGGAGCAGCGTATCGGGGATGTGGAACGCCACGTGGACGAGTTGAAGAGCCGTATCAACGGGTTAATGTTTACAGTAGCGGCGGCTATTATCGCCCAACTGGTGATTAGCCTGGTTACCTGAAGGAGGCGATATGGCTACTAGGTATGCTCTCAGGCCATATCAGGTGGAGATAGGAAGACGTATTCTGGATAGCATTATCCACCACCGGGGCCTCGCCTTTTCGGTGGAGATAGCCCGCCAGGGTGGCAAGAACGAGCTATCGGCTCAGATGGAGATGCTTCTCCTCACCCTCTTTATCCAGAGCGGTGGCAACCTGGTGAAGGCTGCGCCTACCTTTATACCCCAGTGCCTCATAAGCATGATGCGACTCAAGGAGCGGCTTAACGATGCGGGCTTCGGTGGCTTCTGGAGTTCTCAGGCTGGATACATTATTCAGGTAGGCCAGGCTCGCCAACTCTTTTTCAGCGCCGAGAACTCGGCCAACGTGGTTGGAGCAACTGCCCACATCCTCCTGGAGATAGACGAGGCTCAGGACGTGGAGAAGGAGAAGTATTATAAGGAGTTCCGACCGATGGGAGCCTCTACCAATGTGACCTCGGTACTCTACGGAACGCCCTGGAACGCCTTTTCCCTGTTGGAGGAGGTGAAGCAGACCAACCTGGAGCTAGAACGCAAGGACGGTATCCGGCGCCACTTCTCTTTCGATTGGCAAGAGGTGGCTCGTTACAATCCCGAATACCAACGCTATGTAGTGGCGGAAAGAGAGCGCCTGGGGGAGGACCATCCTCTCTTTCGTACCCAGTACATGCTTTTGCCCTTGCAAGGAGGCGGTGGTTTCCTATCTGTGCAGCAGATAGCTCGGATGGGAGGCTTCCATTCCCGCCAGGCCCGTCCATCGCTTGGAAAGACGTACGTGGCCGGTGTTGACATAGCCGGTCAGGGTGAGGAGGGAGAGGGCATCTTCTCTCTTCCTGGAACAGGCTCAAGGCGGGGACGCGACTCCACTGTCGTTACTATCGCTGAGCTAGACTTTTCGGCCTGTGAGGAGTTTGTTAGAGAGCCAGCTGTAAAGGTAGTGGAGCACTATTGCTGGACTGGAGAGAGCCATGCTTCTTTGTATGCCCAGCTAGTGGATATTTTGAAGAGCGTGTGGCGTTGCCGTCGAGTAGTTGTGGACTCTACTGGTCTGGGAGAGGGAGTCGCCAGCTTTCTAGAGAAGGCCCTGGGTGCCTCTGTAGTAGCACCATTCAAGTTTACTGCCCAGAGCAAGTCTGACTTAGCGTATGAGTTGCTGGCGGCGGTGAACTCGGGACGGCTAAAGGTTTACGGGTCTGATGGCTCCTTTGAGTACCAGGAGTTCTGGCGGCAGATGGAGCTAGCCAAGGCTCACTATCGGCCTAATAAGACCATGAACTTCTATGTGGACCCTTCTCAGGGCCACGACGATTTCATGATGAGCCTGGCTCTGGTAGTCAAGGCATCGGGGTATCTGCCACGGGTAGCGGTAGGTCGCCTAAGAGATTAGGGTAGTTTATGTATGCCCAAGTTAGGGAACAAGTGCGGACAAGCTTGGCAAGGAGATGCCATGAATGGTGAGCCGGAACAGAGAGAATTGCTTTTGGAGGGGATTCGCCATGACTCGACGCAAGGGAATGCCGTTAATCGATGCGCTGCCAGAGTACTATCCTTACAGAGACAATGGATGCGAGGTTTCACCCTCTTGCCTGGCCTGTCCCCTGCCCAAGTGTAGATATGACGACCCCGGTTGGATACAGCGGGAGGCTCGTGAGAAGCGAGACGGAGAGGTTCTAAAGGTTCGTCATAGAGATAGAAAGACGGTGCACCAACTGGCTAAGGAGTTCGGAATCAGCCAGCGCACCGTCCACCGTATTCTTAGCAGGGCCGGCAATGGCAACGGAACGAATGTGTTTCGAAGTTGAAGGAGTGCAGATGAATACATTATCTATACCATCTATTCCCCAACAAATTTCTAGAAGGGATCTGGACCGCCTTAGGGCTTATCGCGAGAACCTGGACTTTTACAATGGAATTCAGTGGCAAGGTATAGGTAGGCGAGGGGAGCGGCGACTGATCTTTAACTATGCAAAGACCTTTATAGATAAGCTAGCATCCTATTTAATGTCTGGTGTTGAGGTAGTAATAGAGCCTCAGGATACCTCTGAGGAGTCTGGGGAACAGGCGCGGAGGGCACAAGAGGCCCTGCACCGTGTTTATGATGTCAACGGCCTGGAACAGCTAGATTTCGAAACAGAGCTGGACGCCTCTATTTTGGGGGACGGTTGCTATAAGGTAACCTGGGATCCCCATAGCCAACAGGTGCGAGTAACATCGCCCGATGTGCAGGGCATATACGCCTGGTGGGTTGGAGACGACCCCTCTCGCGTTTGGCGGATCGCCAGTAGCTACAAGCTCTCATGGGAAGAGGCACAGATGATATACGACATCGCCATTCCCTCCACGGAACAGTTACATCAACAGGGTGTCACTATCGTTGAGGTGTGGTCAGAGACCTCTTTCCAGCTCTGGCTTGGTTCTACCAGCTCACCTGGAGGCGGGGGCTCGCTCCTCCAGGAGCGAGCTAACCCCTATGGCTTTATCCCGTTTATCCCCTTTCCTAACCTACGAGAGCCCAAGAAGTTCTGGGGACAGAGCGACCTGGCGCTCCTAAAAGAGCCTTCTAGAGAGCTGAACAGGGCACTTTCCCAATTATCCATGATACTGGAGCTTTCTGGTAACCCTATTGCTGTGCTGGAGGGGGTGCATGAGGCCCAGGACATAGCCGTGCAGCCGGGCGCAGTGTGGGAGTTACCAGAGCAAGCACGGGCCTACCTCCTCGATCTTCTTCAAGGCGGAGGTATCAAGCTGCATATAGACTTTATTGACCTTGTGTATCGTGCCCTCCATGATCTGTCGGAAGCCCCCCGAACTGCTTTTGGCGATAACCCTCGAAACCTCTCGGGCGTGGCCCTGGAGATGGAGATGCATCCTCTGCTCCAGCGGGTACGTCGCAAGCGCCTCATAAGGACGGCGGTGTACAAACAGCGAAACGAGATGATCCTGCGTATCCTGGAGGAAAAGACTGGAGTGCGCTATCTGCCGGTGCGGCAGCGTTTGATGTGGGGACAGCTACTGCCCCAGGACCGTGGCCGACTAGTGCGGGATGAGCAGATACTGGTAGAGTCGGGGGTTCACAGTCGGCGGCGTGCTATGGAGGAGCTTGGGGTGGGTAACCCAGAGGCGGAGTGGGCCCGCATTAAGGAGGAGGGGGGAATAGGATAGCGGCTGTATGAGGCGCGGCATCAATTGCCGAAGAAGACAGTGGGCATCTTGTTGAATTTTGTTCGTTGATGATGTTGGCTGATGTAACCTCATGCCAAAATAGCTGTTTTAGTCAGGTCTCAGTTGAAAAACGCTGTTAATCAAGATTTTCTCAACCCTCTTGATCTCCCCAGTTAATAAACGACCTCGAGTACACGGCCTTGACACAGGCATGGGCGAATATTAAGATTTGGCCTGTGCCGTGGGTGGTTTCCGTGACGTTTAATGGTTAGAAGGGTGAGTAGACGTTGAACTATTACCCTATAGGGTCTTGACTTTTCGCCTTATTGCTATATACTGTCGGTCAGAGTCTGGGGAAGTATTTTGTGGCATCTCAGAGATTTGAGGATGCAGCACCAGACGCGTAAGGCAAGCGTGAGGGGGAGGTGTCAGGAGATTGATAGTGCTGGAAATTACCAGAGCAGGTAAGATGGGATGAATAGAAAATCTTTGGCCTATTCAGGTATTTTATTCCTCGCGGTAGTCTTTGTTTATACTTTACTAAGCAGTGGACTAGTTCAGGGCGTTACTCAGAATGCCGACGTTGTGCTGCAGAGCGACTCCTCTCAATATGTTCTGGGTCAGTCTGTTTTTTATACTGGGAACCTAAGATTTGTCCAAGACGAGCAAGCTACCATTCATAATGTGCGGCTCAAGGTCGGCGGACCCCAGGGCTTCGAAGTTGATTTGCCCCTGGAAGAGGGTACCTTTAACCTGTCCTCCCAGGTTCCAGGCGATTTGACAGGCACCGTCAGCTTTCAAGACTTGGACTTCGGCGAGCCTGGAGGAACGTTACCCGGCGGCACCCTGCCAGGTACCCTGCCGGGCACCTTGCCTGACGGCCAGCAGTTCAAAGGTTTGAGCAACCTGGCGAAGATAATCTACGCTATCAAGTGGACTCCTCCGGTCTTTATTGATCCGGCTCCCTCTTTTACCCTGATCCCGAATACCGATGTGCTCTTCACCATACCTCAACTGGCGGGCCCTACCGAAGAGCAGGGAACGAAGCTTCCTGCTACGGAGTTGAAATTCAGCATACCCTCTCTGGGTGCCCCTGGGGGAACTGTTTTGCCCAATGCTGACTTTGCCTTCAACATCCCCCAGGTGGCCGCCGTGTCCACCGCTCCCGCCGAGCTGCCGGACCTACCCGACACCGCCGTTGGCTTCAACATACCCCAGGTGGTTGTAACCGGTGCACCTCCTGGAGTTCTGAACTTCCCCGATTCCAGCGCTGCTTGGGGCTCTGGCGCCACGGCCGGCGATATCCCCACCTTGTCTGTTGATGCCGCTCCCACGGGAGTGCCCAACCTGCCCGACACAACCGCTGCCTGGGGCACCGGCGCCACGGCGGGCAACATACCTGACCTGGTTGCCCTCGGGCTCGTGCCCACGGCCCCGGCTGGGGTCGAGAACCTGCCCAACTCCAGCCTCGCCTTTCCTATCCCGCTGGATCAGAGCCCCAGGGGCCTTGCCTTCGACGGCAACAACTTCTGGATGGTGGTGGATGGCTCCTCTAGGGATCAGGTCTTGAAGCTGGACGGCGATGGGAATCACATCGCCTCCTTTAGCGGGCCGAGCGCTAATCTATCTGGCATCGCCTTTCTCAACGACTTCCTGTGGGTCAACGAGAACCAGTTCCGGTGCTTCGATGACGTGGATGGCGACTTCTCTTCGGACTACAATGAGTGCTTCCGGAGCCACAGAATCTTCAAAGTCAATCCCAGCTCGGTGCCCAGCTCGGACATTGGCTGGTCCCAGCTCAGCAGCGCCGCCATCAACACCGTGGACCAGTGGAGCGACATGGGGGGCGTTGCGGCCTCAGGCAGCGGCAGCTCGGGCACTCTCTGGGTTGCCGGCAGGTTCACCGGCCGCCTCTACAACATCGAGCAGAGCGGTAATGAAATCGCAAGCATATACACCACCGAATACCTGGAAATGGAGGCCGCGGCCTTCGATAACAATGTCATCTACACCTCCAAGAGCGGGACCATCACGGCGTGGACGACTACGGGAACCAAGATAAGCGATACGGTCACCAACCCATCCCGAGGCAACATAAGAGGCCTGGCCTTCAAGAGCGTCAGCGGCTCGCCCGTCCTCTTCTTCGCCGGCGCCACCGATAAGAAGGTTTACAAAGGATTCTTCGCCACCACGGTCACCACCAGTCCCCGGGGGCTGGCCTTCACCAAGAGCACCGACAACCCCGGCGAAGCCCTGTGGATACTGGTGGATGGTGAACCCAAGGACAAGATTCTAAAGGTAAACCCCACCACCGGGGCGTTGATTACGGACTTTGGAACCAGCGGACAGGCCGATGCCCCCAGCGCCAAGACCGAGGGCATCACCTATTATGGTCAAAACCTGTATGTCATCGCCAACGAAGGTTTTGTGCGGAAGCTGTATAAGCTTAACCCCTCTTCCGGCGCCATCGTAACCGAGTACGACCTGGGAAGCACGGCTCAGATCTATGACGACCTGGGAGACCTGACCACGGACGGCACCAACCTGATAGCCTATGCCACCGGGTTCAACACCGTCTATGTAATTAACCCAGCCAATGGTAACAGGGAGGACATCAAGTTCCCCTGCTGCCCGCCTACCCTGAGCGGTGCCCGAGGGCTGGCCCATAACGTAGGCAGAAACATATTCTTCTTCGCCAAGGGTGGAAAACTGGGAACCCTGGCGTCTGATTTCGCCTTCCTGGAAGAGCAATCGGTTACCAAGGACACCGCCAGCGTAACCGGCATCCAAGGGCTGGTGTATAGCGGAAACCTCCTCTACGTAGCCATTGATGGGAAGATATTGAGGGGATTCCTGGCCGTTACCGTGACCACTAACCCCAGGGGCATGGCCTTCAGCCCAACGGGTTCGACTCCGGGCCGCGCCCTGTGGATAGTGGTGGACGGCGACCCCAAGGACAAGCTCTTCAAGGTGAACCCGGACACAGGGGCCTTGCTCACGACCTTTGGCACCGGCGGGGCCGTGGACGCGCCCAGCAAAGAGATCCAGGGCGTTACCTTCCTGGGGAACAAGCTATGGATGGTCTCGAATGAGGGCTTTACCCGCAAGCTGTACAAGATAAATCCGTCCAATGGCGCAGTAGAGAACACCTTTGACCTGGGCACTACAGCCCAGATCTTCGGCGACCTGGGGGATATCACCAACGATGGCACCAATCTCGTGGTCCATGAGAGGAACAACAACGTCGTCTATTTCCTAGATACCACTGGCGTGAAGACCGGGCTGGAGATGAAGTTCCCCTGCTGTCCCTCCTTCTTCGGTGCCAAGGGGTTGGCCTTCAACAGCGGACGCAGCACCTACTTTGCTGCCAGCGCTGGCAAAGTGGCGACTTACAGCTCCTCCTTCGATTTCCTGGAAGAGGTTACAGCAAAGCAGGACGGCACCAACATCACTGGTATCGAGGGGATGGTATTTGATGGAGACCTCTTGTATATCTCCCGCAGCGGAAAGGTGAGCAAGGGCTTCCTGGCTACAACCGCCACCGTGGAGCCAAAGGGCATAGCCTTCACCTCGGCGGCTACTGCCGCAGGAAAGGCCCTGTGGATACTGGTGAATGGCGAGCCCAAGGACAAGCTCCTCAAGGTGGACCCGGACACGGGGCTACTTAACGCAGCCTTCGGTTCCAGCGGCTCTGTGGACGCGCCCAGCAAGAATACCGAGGGAATTACCTTCCTGAACACGGGCGTTGCCAACACCAGCTTCCTGTGGATCATCGGCAACGAGGGATTTGAAAGGAAGTTGTACAAGGTGAATGTAAGCAACGGCAATGTTGCGGATACCTTTAGCCTGGGCACTACAGCCCAGATCTTCGACGACCTGGGGGGCATCACCAACGACGGCACCAACCTGATAGTCTATACCCGCGGCTTCAACCGCTTCATCGTGATAGACCCATCCAACGCCTCCCAGGTGAGCAGCCAGTTTGTAGGCGGCCCCAGCTTCGAGGGTGGCCGAGGGCTGGCCCGCCACGCCGGTCGGAGCCAGTTCTTCGTCGGCAGGTCTGCCAAGCTGGCCCGCTTCAACTCCGAGTTTCAGTTCCTTCAGGAGCAGACGGTAACCGAGGCGGCTTCGTCCATCGCCGGCATAGAGGGGTTGGATTTCGACGGCGACGTGCTCTACGTTGCCCGCTTCCAGAGTGGCGTCGGCAAGGTGAGCAAGGGCGCTCTGCGCCTCACTGTGACCACCAATCCCAGAGGCATGGCCTTCACCCCGACGGGAACTCTAATCAGCGGCATCAACGTCGGCAGGGCCTTGTGGGTGCTGGTGGACGGCGATCCCTTTGACAAGCTGCTGAAGATAGACCCAGATACCGGGGCGTTGATTACCACTTTTGCCACGGACGGCGCCAAGGACACCCCCAGCGGCAACACCGAGGGCATTACCTTCTTCCAGAACGCATTGTGGGTCGTGGCTAACGAGCCCAACGGGGTGAAGCTGTTCAAGGTCAAGGCGACGGACGGGTCTGTGCAGGAGACGATAAACCTGAGCCAGTGCCCCAGCCTGTGTTCGGTCTTCGACCCTGTGGGTGACATAAGCAATGACGGCACAAACCTGTTAGTCACCATGAATGGTTTTATGAAGGTTGTGACGCTGAACACCGATGGTACCAAGGTGTCGGATCAGTTCCCTGCGCCCGTTCTTAACGGGGCTAACGGCCTTGCCTTCCGGTCTGCTAAATCCCAGCTCTTCTTTGCCAAAGGCTCTACTATCGCTCAGTTCGCCCTAGAAGGGGACCAGCTATTCTTTGCCGACGAGTTTGCCACCTCCCTGACGGGGATTCAGGGGCTTACCTTTGTAGGTGACGTGCTGTACATAGGGCACACGGGATCCGGTAAGGTCTCCAAGGCGTCAATTCCATCGGATATATCAAATGTCCCTCAGGGGTTGGCCTACGACAGCGGAGCCAATGAGCTCTACGTCCTGGTGGATGGGAAGGCGGCCGACCATATCATCGTGATGAACCCTACCAATGGCAACGTCATACGGGACTTTCCGGCGACTGATGAGGACTCCTTCAGCATCACCTTCCTGAATGGTTTTGTTTACGTTGGTGTCCGGGACGACGACTTTGGCCAGACGACAGCCGCAAAATTCGTGAAGCTCAACCCTGCCAATGGCAACCTAGTGGCTACCATAACTCCTGGTGCGATCCCCTTTGGCAATCCTCCTACGGGGCTGAGCAACGACGGCACCTCTCTGGTCGCTTTGATGGGGCAGGGGCCCTCGGAGGTCCGCTTCCTGGATCCCTCCGACGGGTCTCAGGAGGAGCAGGTAGGCTTCTTCGACCCCCAGGGCGGCTTTGTACCCAGTGAGATGCAGGCACTGGCCCTCCGCTTGGCGCCTACAAGAAACTTCTTCGCCTTCAAGGGCAACCAGGTCTTCCGCTTTGACGAGGGAGGCAGGAAGATTGCCGAAATCAGCATCTCTACTGCCAACTTCGGCAATGTCCAGGGAGCCACCTTCGTGGGGAATCTTCTCTACATGGCGGAGGCCCAGGGGAAGACCATCCATGCGGCCCTTATACCCGCGCCGACGACGGTAATAACGAAGAGCCCGAAGGGGATGGCGACAGATGGCACCAGCCTCTACGTCGTGGTGGATGGCAGCCCCAAGGACAAGATAATGAAGCTGAACGCCACCACGGGCGCCCTGGTGACCTCCTTTGGCTCCCAGGGCTCCGTTGATGCCCCTGGCACGGATACCGATGCCCTGGCCTTCCACGGAGGCTTCCTCTACGCCGTGACCAACGACGTGAAGAGTGTCGAGGTGCAGCCCCAGGTCTTCCAGCAGCAGGTCTTTCCCGTCATTTCCAAGCTCGATGCTACTACAGGTGCGGAGCAACTGAAGTTCAAGATCCAGTGGCAGCCTCCAGGCCAGCAGACCCAGAGGCTCAATGACACGATTGGAGCCCTGGCCAGCGATGGCACGTTCCTCTACGCCGGTGTGAAGGGTGAAGGTGCGCTCCAGGGAGCCTGGTTCAAGGTGAATCCCGCTAACCCGCAGGCTGTTTCCTCTATGGTCAGCCAGTTCGCCGGAAAGTTTCCCTTCATGGGCAGTTTCCAGGCCATGGAGCTTACCCTGGGCACCGACTTCCCTGCTGACCGGCAGTTGGTCGCCAGCGACGGCAGTGGCATCGCCCGCTTCAACAAGACTACAGGCGTGATGTTCGACCGGTACGAGGAAGGCAAGAATATCAGGGGTATGGCCTATATCGGCCTGAGGCTCTTCCTTGCTGATGCCGCCAGTGACAGCATCCTGGGGACGGCGCTGCCTGAGAAGACGATAGAGCTTACCAATGTGGGGAGCTACAGCAGCGAGCTAATAGCCGATGTGTCTGCCAGTCCTACCCAGACCGTCAAGAATGTACCGGCTCTAGCCTACAGCATCATCCGCAACCCGGATGTGGTGTTGAAGCTCACCAATCCGACGGCGAACTTCATATTGACTCAGACAGCCACCGACATACAGGGTCTTATAAGCGATCCAACGGCCTTGCAGGTGGAGGCGGGAATAAGGCTGCCCTTCACCAAGCTCTTGGAGGACAGGGTAACCCGGCCAGACTCCAACAACCTGTGGATTATTGGCGGACAGGCCGGGCCAGCCAACTGGCACGTCGCCTGCCAGGGCGACCTCATTTCTCAAGGCGTTCCCATTCCCTTGGCGCTCAGTTCAGCCCCTTGCTCTTGGCGCTACGCCATACCCAACGGAGCCTCCTTTGACACCGGCGCTCGTACCCAGGGAACCCTGACGACGGTTGACCCTATCACCGTGAGTCAGGACATGGTTCTATCTTTCTTCATCTGGTATGATACGCAGCCCGATCCAAACAACGATACGAAGAAGGTTAGAATAGCCACGGTGACGCAGGACCTGCAGGGGAACGACGTTGTAGGCGCTTTCCAGGACTTTGCCCAGATCGTCGGCAAGGGGTTTGGCACCGCTCAGTCTCCTCAGGGGGCCCACTCTGCCTTCCAGTACAAAGAGGTAGACCTATCTAAGTTCAGGTTCGAGCAGGGCGTTGCTATCCCCGATATGACCCAGGTCAACATCCCTCTGGCTACTTTTGAAGGGGATCGGGTGAAGATTCAATTTGAGTTCGATAGCCAGAACGCGGTTGCCAACCAGGGCAAGGGGACGTTTATAGACGACATTGTGGTAGCTGGTGAAGGCTTCAAGACTGTGATCGGGAGCACCACGCTTCTGACGACGCCAACGGTGTTGAATAATGTCAAGTTCTTCCGTAGCTTCAGCATACCCTTCGATCTGGCCGAGGGACTGAACGACGTGGGCGCCGAAGCCAAGCAATCCTACAATCCCTTCAAGTCAGGCTTTGATTTTGTCACCGGCTTCGTAGATCAGACGTCTCCGAGTGTGACACTAGGCGGCATTAGCGCAAACGTTAAAGTGCTTCAACAAACCCTTACAGGTACTATAGATGACGAAACCTTCCTGTCGCTGGAGGTCAGGCAGACCGACGTCTTCGGCACCAGGGTTATATCCACCCTCGCCTCTCTGCCGCAGAGCAGAACCTTCTCCGTGCCGGTGAGCCTGAACGAAGGTAGCAATACCTTCACGGGTATTGCCATAGACCGGGGTGGCCTGACAAGGACGGCCACTCTGATTACCATAGCCGACACGGCTCTGCCTAGCGCAGTAGTTCACGTGGTCACGCTGACCAGCCAGGGCGAAGCGGTTACAGGAGACCAGTTCTTCATTGCCGTTGCGGCCACGGACGCTGGCTCCGGCGTACAGACAGTAAAGCACATAGCTAGCAATGA
>JACQTT010000016.1 GCA_016210665.1 Chloroflexota bacterium
ACCTTAGCCTGGCCTCTCGTGAGAGCTCCCGGATCCTCGCCAGGCCTAAGGCCCCAGGAACTGTTCCACTAAAGATACGCATGACACTATTATAGTGTCACCCATCATTATGAACGAGTGCAGAGTTCGACCCCAGGATGAAGCGATTGCAACGGTACCACTACTTCAAATGCCCCAACTACTCCTCAGGGCAACGGGCGAATCGAGCGCAGCTACCGTGGCAACGAGGAGGAGCTCTGCCAAATGGAGTATCTACCCACCTTCCAGAAAGGATCTCCTGTCCGGTATGCTCTGACCCAGTACATTTGGTTGACATTACATTTTCACGAAGATAAACTGGATAATTAGAACATACGGATAGGCCGTGGGGGAGCTTGGTGAGCCAAGCTGAGAGGCTCCGACGTATCGGGGCGACCCCAAAAACCTGATCTGGGTAATGCCAGCGTAGGGATGCGGTTTCCTTGGGCACAATCTATTGAGCCGCTTGTCCTCCCTGGCAGGCGGCTCTGTTTTTTAGTTGGGCAACTATGAAAGTTGAACAGCAAGATATGAGAAGCTCACCTCCTGACAAGGTCAAACTTCAGCTAGAAGGCATCGGCAAAACCTTCCTTACCGACGGGAAGGCGCTCTCGGTTCTGGAAGACGTACACTTTTATGCGGCGGAAGGCGAGTTCGTCAGCATTATCGGCCCCAGCGGCTGCGGCAAGAGCACCCTGTTAAATATCGTGGCTGGTCTGGAGGAGCCTACCATGGGGACCGTCTGGTTGGGTGCAACGTCTGCCAAAACCAGGTTAGGGGTCGTGGGGTATATGCATCAAAAAGACCTCCTGCTTCCCTGGCGGACGGTTCTGGAAAACGCCGTTCTGGGCCTGGAGATACAGAGAGTTCCCCATTCCGAGGCCCTGCTGCGGGCTGGTGAACTGATAGGCACATTTGGACTCCAGGGCTTCGAGGGGAGCTATCCGGGAGCCCTCTCTGGCGGAATGCGTCAAAGGGCTGCTTTCCTCCGAACGGTGCTGGCCGACCAACCCCTTCTACTGCTGGACGAACCTTTTGGCGCTCTGGATGCCCTTACACGGTCCCGAATGCAGGAGTGGCTTCTGAAGGTATGGGGGCTCTGGAGAAAGATGATAATCCTAGTTACCCATGACGTTGAGGAGGCGCTCCTGTTATCGGACAGAGTCTACGTCATGACCGCAAGGCCGGGGAAGGTTAAATTGGTGTTGAATGTATCCATCCCCTGGCCAAGAAGTTATCAGGTAGTAGCCGACGATACCTTCATCAAGATGAAATCCCAACTCTTGGCCTCTTTACGAGAGGAAACAGCAGGGGTAGATATACGGAGTGGGCCATGAGTGATACGACTTCTGCAAAGGAGCCGGCAAGAAAGGTGGTAGCAGAGACGCAACCCAGGCACTCCTTCATGTCAGTGATTCGCTGGCTGTGGCCCATTGCTATAATCCTGGGATTCATGGGAGCCTGGCAGGGAGTTGTATTGCTGTTTGACCTGGAGGAATGGAGGCTACCCGCTCCATCGGCCATAGGCACCGAGCTGTATGCTAGCCGTGCCCTCTTTCTCAGGCATACGTGGGTTACCCTGGAAGAGGTAGTAGTAGGCTTTGCCCTGGCTCTGGGGTCGGGTGTTCTCCTAGCTGCCCTTATTGCATACTCGCGAACCTTTCAGAGGGCTGTTTATCCCTTCGTAATCGTCTCGCAGACCATACCCATCATAGTCATCGCTCCGCTTCTGCTTATTTGGGTTGGATACGGCCTCGCTCCAAAGGTAATTGTAGTTGCGCTCATAGCATTTTTCCCCATCGTGGTGAACACAGCAGATGGCCTCAAATCAATGGACCCCGACATGTTAAACATGATGAGGACCTTCGGGGCCAGTAGATGGCAGATATTTGTCAAGTTGCAAGTCCCTACCTCCCTGCCCCTTTTCTTCTCAGGAACCAAGATTGCCGTCACCTTTAGCGTCATTGGCGCCGTGATCGGAGAATGGATAGGAGCAAGCGCCGGGCTTGGATACTTGACGCGACTGTCTGTACCCCTCTTCCTCACGGCCAGGTCCTTCGGTGCCGTAGCCATTCTGGCTTTCATGGGGGTGAGCCTGTTTGGCCTGGTAGCGTTGCTGGAGCGCTACTCTCTATCCTGGTACTACACCGAAAAACGCCAGCGGGCCCTGGGGGAATCATGAGGGATTATCCCTTGAAACCCGAGTCGTTGAGCAACCTGCTCTTGGTAAGGCTAAGGAGGATGTAATGCATTTCAAAAGATTGCACCTGATGTTCCTGATTATTGTGATTGGCCTGACTGCTGGAGCTGCCTGCGGACAGGCCAAGGAGAGCGATAAGGTTCGCTTAGCCCTGGATTGGTTCCCCAACGCCAACCACGCCGGCCTCTATGTGGCCTTAGACAAGGGCTACTTCAAAGAGGAGGGTATAGACCTGGAGGTTTACACCCCAGACGACCCCGCGACTATTCTTGTAACAGTAGGAGCGGGCAAGGACGACTTTGGCTTCGAATACCAGATAGGAGTGCTATTAGCCCGGGCCAAGGACGTGCCTGTAGTGGCGATAGCCGGGGTTGTGCAGCACCCATTGAACTCGGTAATGGCGCTAAAAGCCTCTGGGATCTCCCGGCCAAAGGATCTGATCGGCAAGAAGGTCGGCTATCCTGGCATCCCAACAGACCCACCAACTCTGGATACGATGCTCAAGTCTGATGGAGCGCGCGGGATGGAGGATGTAGAGCTAGTAAACGTAGGGTATGATCTGGTGCCAGCCCTCATCTCCAAAAGGGTGGATGCTATTGTGGGCGCTTACTGGACCCATGAGTCAATCTCCGCCGAGAACCAGGGATACCCGGTGAACATCATGCGTATGGAGAAGTGGGGGGTTCCCGACTTCTATGAGTTGGTTATTGTAACTAGCGAAACAAAGATTCAGAAAAACCCAGAACTGGTGCAGCGCTTCTTGAAAGCGCTGAAACGGGGTTACGAAGATGCGGCCAGGAATCCCCAGGGCTCCATTGACGTCGTGAAGCGTCTTGCCCCAGAAATAGACGAAGGGATAGACCGCCCTGGTGTCGAGCTCTTAGCGCCCCTCTGGCAGGATTCTCCCCGGGGCTTCGGCTGGCAGGAGGAGTCTAGGTGGGGCGATTTCGTCAAGTGGATGCGAGCAAATGGTATCCTTGCCAAAGAGCTGGATGTAACTCAGGCTTTCACCAATCAGTTCTTGCCCAAGTAAGGGAGTGGCATGACGGGTAAAAAGGGGGCGGTGCAAGGACTGTAGCTCTCCGCAGGTGCTATGCTGTCATGGACGAGCCTAAGACCAAGGGTGAACAGAGGGAGAAGAAGCGGGAACGCCGACGCAGGATGCGCGTGGTGGGTAGAAGCGTACGCCTTCTCCTGGACATCATCAGAAGGCGAGCCGAGAAGCTTAAGGGTGACCAGGGCTAGAGGGAGGCAACACCTGTGAGACCTGTAGCCAGAGCCATGACCATAGCCGGATCCGATTCAGGAGGAGGCGCCGGCATTCAGGCAGACCTTAAAACCTTCGCCGCCTTGGGCGTCTATGGCACGTCGGTCCTGACGGCCATTACCGCCCAGAACACCCTGGAGGTCAGGAGCGTGTTTGAGCTTCCATCGGAGATAGTGGCCGCTCAGATAGATACGGTGCTATCGGACATCGGCACCGATGCGGTTAAGACGGGTATGCTGTTCAGCTCGGCCATTATTCAGGTGGTTGCAGAAAAGGTCAGGGAGCACCGCCTGACAAACCTGGTAGTTGACCCCGTCATGGTGGCCAAAGGCGGACACCGCCTCCTGCTGAAGGAGGCAGTAGAGGCCCTGCGAAGCAGGCTATTGCCCTTGGCTACGGTAGTTACGCCCAACCTGCCTGAGGCCGAGGTGCTGGCGGATAGGAAGATACGCTCCCTTGAGGATGTTCGCCGGGCCGCCCGAGACATAGTAGGATTAGGGGCCCGAAGCGTGGTAGTGAAGGGGGGCCACCTGGAGGGCCCAGCCGTGGACACCTTCTACGATGGAAGGGAGTTCCGAGAGTTCACCGCGCCGCGCATAGCGACTCGCAGCACCCACGGCACCGGTTGCACCTTTGCCTCGGCTATCGCCGCAGGCCTGGCCAAAGGTATGGAGCTGACCGAGGCGGTAGCCCAGGCCAAGGAGTACGTCACCGAGGCCATACGGCGGGCCTTCCTCATGGGCCAGGGCCACGGCCCCCTCAACCACTTCTACCAGCTCTGGGGATAGAGTCTATAATCAAACCAATGGGTTTATAGGATGGGTCACTAGCTCGGTTCGAGTCCTAGTTGGGGAGCCTCAATCTTACCGGGCTAACGGCGGAAAGAACACACGGTTGAAAAGGAACTGGTGACGGTCTAAAATGGGAACCGAGAGAAGGTCTTTACACCAGGCATTTTACATGGCCGTAGGAACATTGCCGAGGGATTAGTCGTGATGGAAGAGGTCACTGAAAAGAAACGTGCACCGCGGAACAGAACGATTACCGTCTCTGATGCAGAGAGGACGTTTTTTCTGCCTCGATTGAGGCGTATTGAAGGCCCTGTCCTGGTTGATGACATCGAGAATTGTACAATCAATCAGGACTTATATCAGGTATTAGACTTCCTGCCGAAGGAATTTGTTGACCTTCTGCTCATCGACCCTCCCTACAATCTCACAAAGTCATTTAACGGTCTGGCGTTCCGTCACATGTCGATCGCTGAGTACGCAACGTGGATTGATTCATGGCTCTGCGGGTTGGTAAAGACTCTCAAACCAACTGCTTCCGTATACATTTGCGGGGATTGGTCGTCCTCAGCTGCCATACACCAAGTCGTAGAGCGCTACTTTAAGGTACGCAATCGCATTACTTGGGAACGTGAGAAAGGCCGAGGACAGGAGAGAGGTTGGAAGAATTGCTCGGAAGACATCTGGTTTTGTACTGTGTCCGATCGGTATACCTTTAATGTGGAGAGGGTAAAGCTCAAGCGACGAGTGATTGCGCCATATACCTATTCTGACGGCCACCCCAAAGACTGGAAAAGAAGTGAATTAGGGGATTTTCGGTTGACCTACCCATCCAACATTTGGACTGACATGACTGTTCCGTTTTGGTCAATGCCAGAAAATACCGACCACCCGACACAAAAGCCAGAGAAGTTGGTGACCAAGATCATATTGGCAAGTTCTAACGAAGGTGAACTGATCCTTGACCCTTTCTTAGGAAGCGGCACGACGTCCGTGGTGGCCAAGAAACTGGGACGAAGATATGTTGGTATCGAGATTGACGAGACGTACTGCTGCATTGCGGAGAAGCGCCTAGCAATGGCTGAACATGATACTCAAATCCAAGGGTATCAGGACGGCGTTTTTTGGGAGAGAAATACCCAGGGGTATGCGAAGCGTAGTCGCAGCGGGAATGATAAGACAGCTAGGCTACTTTAGAATGGGAGCCGATGAAAAGTAGACTTTTTTACACGGATGCGTACAAGGATATCCAAGGCCGAATTGTGAACACACTAAACATCCATGAGGATTTCCTTACGGGCAGCACCGCAAGGAGTCCTCGTGCTACCGGGGATGCCATCGAAGTGATACTTGGTGAAGAATTTGCAGAGATCCTCGGTGATTGGTGCGTAGAGTACTCGCCGAGCTTCGCGCGAAGAGCGATGGCTGATTTAGCCTTCACAGATAGGGACAGGCTCTACTATATCGTGGATGTGTCCACACATAGAACTGACACGCATTTCAACATGCCCAATCTTACTTCGGTCGAGCGTTTGGCACGGTTTTATGAAGATGATACCAACTACTTCGTTGTGCTAACCGTCGCATACAACGTGTCCGGCACGAAAGTAAGAGTTAGTGAGGTACACTTTGCCCCAATAGAGTTCTTTATGTGGGATTGTCTTACGATTGGTGCGCTGGGATGGGGCCAGATTCAAATTGCGAACTCAAACTACATAAACATTCAGCCTTACTCTCGAAAAAAGTGGATGCTCGAATTGTGTGACATTATGCTTGGCTTCTATCCGAAGGAAATCGGCAAGATTAACGCGAGAATACAGCGCTTCAAAGACGTAAGAAGATCCTGGGAATCCAAACCAGATGACTAAACCTTCTTTCTTCGCCCAGAGGGGATAAAAAGAGACCTGGAAGCAGTGCTGCAGAGTAGGAAGGGCAGAGGGCGTTTACCGGACGAGTTCATCCGCCTGGGACATGTGGTCAGGGATAAGTCTGCCATGGCCTTTGAATATACGGCGTAGCTGGAGCTTGACCCTATCCCACACTATCGCACTCTGCGCCGTTAGCGGGACTACACAGGCTAACGACGAAAAGAACGAGAAGGTCACAAAGCAGGTTGCCGTTGCCCCATGACAAGGCTGACCCCGCTCTAAAACCAGCGGCGAAACCAGTCCTTTTCAAACAGCATCTTTCCTGTGTGCCAATAGCGAGTGGGTTTGTGAAGTTTGACTAGGGGCCGGGGTTCGGCATAGAAGTCGCCTCGGCCAAAGCCAGCTTTTCCACCTCCCACCTCTACGAAGCACTCCCCCTCTCCACTAAAGGAGCCGGCTTCTCCTCGGCCGATGACCTGGGCAGCGATGGTCTTGGCTACTGCCTCACCCTCTCGGTGGGCGAAGACCCCCGCCTTGGGCAGCGGCATCCCCACAGCTAGCGGGATACCTGTCACGTCCCCGATAGCATAGACGCCAGGGAATCTCGTCTCCATGGTATGGCGGTTCACGGGCACCCAGCCGCTCTCGCCTAACAGGCCAGCTTCCCGAACAACCTTGGGCGCAGCGTGGGGTGGAATATAGACCAGGAAGTCATAACGGACCTCCACCCCGTTGGCAAAGCCCAGAGTCCTGCGGGAAGAATCAACCCCCATTATCTGGTGCCTGGGGAAATAGGCTATGTCCCGTTCTTCAAGCATTTGCCTCACGCCGGCAGAGACCTCAGTCCCGGCTACGGGCATCGGCCCCGGCTCCGGCGTATAGATGGCAACTTTTACTCGGTCGCGCCGCTTTCGCTTGCGAAGATCGTAGTCTAGCAGCATCGCCGCTTCGTAAGGTGCTGCGGGGCACTTGAAGGGGGTTCTGGCCACCAG
>JACQTT010000003.1 GCA_016210665.1 Chloroflexota bacterium
ATAGTGGACAACACCCTCTCTCGCCCTGGCGTCCCGAAGCCAAAGGGATTCGAAAGTAAAAAGCCCTCTCCCTTCGTATTTGACATGGGTTTCGCCGATGAAAGCTTCACCGTTTATGACCACCCCAAAACCTTGATCTTCCGTAACGTCGGCCATTTGCAGCCAGAAGAGCTGAGGCTCCTATTGAGCGCCACAGGTAAGAGCAGCGAGAGAACCCTTGGCCTGGTCTTTTCTCCTGAGGATGCCAGAATACAACAGGCCGGGGGAACCTGGTCCGAGATTGTCAAAAAGAATAGCTGGACCAGCAGGTTTCCTCTCGCGACATGGCTATTGTTTATTGAGGGGCTATCTCTCCTGACTTTGCCCATCGCCTTTCTTATCTTCAAACCTCTAGCCGACAGAGGTTATATATTTTCCAAGCTCCTGGGTATCCTGCTTCTCTCGTATCTAGTATGGCTCCTTGCCAGCCTGCGCTGGGGACACTTCTCACAGGGCTCCATAGTTGCAGCCCTTCTTGTCATCGCCGGGGTATCCCTGGGGATAGCGATTGCAAAAAAAGCGGAGATTCGAACCCTGATAAGAGAGCACTGGCGAATCATGTTGGTCAGCGAGGTATTGTTCTTGGCAGCCTTCCTCACCTTCGCCCTTATCAGGGCAGCCAACCCAGACCTCTGGCACCCCTACAGGGGCGGCGAAAAACCGATGGACTTCGCCTATCTTAACGGTGTCCTCAGGTCAACCTTTATGCCCCCTTATGACCCCTGGTTTGCCGGAGGATATCTAAATTACTACTACCTGGGCCACTTTGTAGTTGCAACCCTTATCAAGGCCACCGGAATTGAGCCAGCCGTAGCCTACAATTTGGCCATTCCCCTCTTCTTTGCTCTCACCTTCGGAGCCGCCTTCTCCCTGGTTTTCAATCTGGCCCACTGGAGCTTGACACGCCTCGAAAGGCTCAGATTTAGCTGGTCACCTGTCATTGCAGGCATCGGAGGAGGAGTATTTGTGGCTGTCTTGGGCAACCTGGATGGCGCCGCTCAGATAGCCCAGGGTTTCTGGCGCATCCTGGTTCGCCACCAGGCCTTTGGCGCCTTCGACTTCTGGCGCAGCAGCCGCCTGATGCCGCCAGACCCCCCAGGCTTCGAGATCACAGAATTTCCCTTCTTCACCTTCCTCTTTGCCGACCTTCACGCTCACCTGATCACTCTCCCTTTTACTATCCTGATAATGGGCCTGGCGTTTACTCTGCTTGTAAAGGAACGAGGCAAGGGGCGGAACTGGCGGGAGGTTATAGTCCTATCACTCCTGGCACTGGCAATCGGTTCCATGAGACTCCTTAACGCCTGGGATTTCCCCACCTACATGGCAATTGCCGCAGGCGCCATTCTATTGGGAGATTACCTGGCCCACGGAGGCTTGAGCCTGGCGCTGGTGCTTCGGGCAGGGTTAAAAATCGGCTTTGTGTATGGAGCCGGATTTCTTCTCTTCTATCCCTTCCACCAGAACTACCAGGCCTTCTACTCTGGAATAGAACCCACCGTAGCTAAGACAGCCCTTTGGCAGTTCCTGGCTATACATGGGTTTTTTGTCTTTGTCATCCTCTCCCTCCTCGTGTATGAGATCAGGTTCTCACTATTCTCAGTGGCATCGGGCCTCAGAAATCCTTTACGGCCCTTGTGGAGAAGGCTCATCTCGCTCCTGTTACCACTCCTGGTGGTGGCCCCTCTTATAACTTTGCTTGTGCTAAAAGGCTATAGCACCTTGGCCTTTGCCGCGGTCATACTAGGT
This sequence comes from Chloroflexota bacterium, assembly GCA_016210665.1. Classification (GTDB taxonomy): domain Bacteria; phylum Chloroflexota; class Dehalococcoidia; order Lucifugimonadales; family JACQTT01; genus JACQTT01. The sequence continues at coordinate 1,789 of JACQTT010000003.1, forward strand.
GTAACCTTTGGATTTGCCTTGAAGCGGCTCATGCAGTGGAGGAGCGACTCACCTTCCGTAAACTTTGCGGCAATCCTTTTAGGTGTAGCGTTAGCCCTGTCCATCGGCATTGAAATATTTCGGGTCGAGGGCGACATAGATCGCATGAACACCGTTTTCAAATTCTACCTACAGATTTGGGTAATGCTGGCAGTGGTCGCCGCCTATCTCCTTTGGCGACTGGGCCGTGGGATTATGTCCTCCAGGCGAATCGGGTTAGGAGGGGGATTGTGGCTAAGCTTGCTCTCTCTTCTCATCATTAGCACGCTCATATACCCTTTCATGGGCACTACTGTACGCCTGCGAGACCGTTTTCAGGTATTACCTCTCACCTCAGATGGGATGGCCTTTATGAAAGAAGCCACTTACATGGACCCTAACGGCCCCATTGAACTCCGCTGGGACTACGAAGGAATACGCTGGCTTCAGGAGAACATTAAAGGCTCACCGGTGGTTCTGGAAGGCAGAACCCCTCTATACCGATGGGGATCCAGGGTATCTATATACACAGGTCTGCCCACTGTCCTGGGTTGGGACTGGCACCAGAAACAGCAAAGGGTAGAGTATGAGTGGGCTGTTCGGGAGCGAGAGGTGGACGTAAAGAGCATCTACTCGACGCCTGACCCCAACCAGGCATGGCGACTGATGAAAAAATACAATGTGCAATTTGTATATGTAGGAGAGTTGGAGCGCCTCTACTATCCTTCCCAGGGCATCGAGAAATTCCAGCAGATGGCGGGGAAATACCTGGAGCCTGTGTATGACAATCCACAGGTCGACATTTATCAAGTGGTATCAGAGTAGGGGGTTGATTATGTTCACTCCACTAGCTAAATTGAGTCTTTAGAAGTTATGACTTAGGTTGACGTGAAGGGCCAGAAATATGCAAAAGGCTTGTGTCATTCTTGGTGCTGGAGCATCCCATGGTATGTCGAATGAGGGAGATCCGATCACTTCTCCCGAATTCCAACCTCCCCTAACACTCGACCTTTTTGATATAGAAAAACACCGAGCTTACTGGGGTGTTATGCAAAGGTACTCCGGAGCAAAATACTTGGCCCAGATCCTGGCTCCAATGGCGAAGTCGGGAAGTTTCAACTTAGAACAGGAGCTAAGAAAACTCGCAGAGCACAACGATCCTCAGATTCGTGAGCACTTCAAGCATGTTCCAGCTTATCTGCGAGATTTGCTGGTCAGGGCAAGCTACGATTACATCGCGGGCACGGGCTGCTATGGGCAACTGGTGCACGAACTGATAGCAGAAGAGCCTCATGAGGTTCTATTTTTGGTTTTGAACTATGACAACTTGTTAGAGCGAGCGCTTAGTGAGTACGATAAGAAATTCGAATTCGCTAACTTGGAGAATTATGTCGCTTCAAACAGAGAAGCCAAAGTTGTCAAGTTACACGGCTCTATCAACTGGTACAGATTGATCGGGAGCCCTAAAAACCCCTGGGAGAGCTGCATTAGTTCTTTGGACATCTTCAATAGACCACCCGATAATGAGATCCAGGTATACGACTCCCAAGAATACACTGCAAACTTGGTGGTCACGGGTTTGAGGGTGTATCCATTGTTGACTGCTCCGTTGGCAGGCAAGGGTACAATGGACATGGTATGCCCTAGCGCGCACGTTAAGGCTGCCCAAGAATTCCTCGCTGACTGCTACAAGTTCTTAATCATCGGTACTAGTGGTACTGATGACGATGTAATGTCCCTACTCAATTCTTCCCATCCTGAAGTGGACGCATACGCACCATATGTACATGTTGTAGACATCTCTAAAGATCAAGCAAAGACTATCTTGGATAGGTTTCAAAACGAGGTCCAAGCATGGAGGTGGCTAGTTACTGGGAGTATGACTTACGGACAGGGATTTAAGAATTATGTATCTGGGAATGAGATGAAAGACTTTGCGAAGTATTGCCATAGATGACGGCGGATTGGCGTCTACACCTTATTTGCAACTCATGTTACATGATGCCAAGATACCGCTCTCCCCTGTCTGGAAGGAAAATGTTAGGTGTAGAGTCGGGGTGAGTGGACTTGAACCACCGACCCCCTGCACCCCATGCAGGTGCGCTACCGAGCTGCGCCACACCCCGACGACTTGTAGAATAGCATAGGCCTAAGGTGCATTCAAGGCAAGTGTAGCAAATACATACATCAATGGAATAGGGAACTTTACATAAATCTCCACGTGGAATCTCTGGTGCTATTCCATTCGCAACGGTTGGGGTGAGTGTTTGGCTTATTCCACGCAGTGTAGCTTTCGTCCTGACGCATCAGGACTCGGAATAAGCTTGTCAACCTGCGTTCTTGTCGCTTATAGTTGAAAAATAAGTTTGGCCTATACTCTTCGCAGAGCAGGGCCAAGAGGCGATGGCAGATCCAATGGCTCCTAAGATTGCTCCTGAGGTACATTCCTTTATACAGAGGCACCGAGTGGCGAGAATGGCCACGGTAGATTCTGTTGCCTCACCCCACTTGGTACCCATATGCTACGCCTATGATGGACAAAACATATACTCGGTTCTTGACCGAAAGCCCAAGCAAGTTTCCCCGAAGAATTTGAAGAGAGTGCGTAATCTCCTGTCCAACCCTCGTGTCGGAGTAGTCGTAGATGACTACTCCGAAGAGTGGAGCCGGTTAGCTTATGTCATAGCCCAAGGCTCGGCTCAGCTTTTAGAGGATGGGGAGGAGCACAAAAGGGCAGTGAGACTGCTGAAGGAGAAGTACCCGCAGTACGTGGAGATGGGAATAGAAGAAAGCCCGGTCATCAAAATAACAATCGAAAAACTTATATCTTGGGGAAACCTTACTTAGCTGATAGGGACTAACTCTATGAGCTTTATAAAAGTGGACCTCTCTAAGATCAAGTTCTCCCCCATCAGAGCCTTGACAGCGTACCCCCAACTAGGTATATTAGACGATGCTGTCCAGAACTGGTTCTTGAGGCGATGCTGGCGCATATGTAATGGACGAGTACAAACCCTAGTATCTCTTGACAAGCTAAGGTATAATCAGTGCGCCGTGCCACCTGAACTGTTACGGTAGCCTGTTTAAGAAGAGACAAACGCTTATAAGGAGGTTGCTATGGATCTATCCCTCAGCGAAACTCAAACTATGCTTCAGAACACTACCAAAGAGTTAATGGAAAAGGAAATGCCCAAGGCTCGGGTGTTAGAGATCGATGAAAGCCCCTCTGGGTTTGCGCCGGACGTATGGCGGAAGATATGTGAGCTGGGGCTGCCAGGCATGGTGATCCCTGAGGAGTACGGCGGGTCTGGGAACTCTTATACTGACCTGGGTGTGGTCTACGAGGTACTGGGCTACTACGCCTGCCCCACTCCCCACTTGTCCTCGGCGGTGCTGTGTGCCAATGCCATTCTTGAGGCTGGTGATAGTTCCCAGAAGAAGGCTCTTCTCCCACCCATTGCCTCTGGGCAACAGATCTTCGCTTTTGCCTCTACCGAGCCTGAGTACGGTTGGGATCCAGGCCTTATTCAAATGCAGGCTAGGCGTCGCAACGGCACCTTTGTTCTTAATGGCACAAAGCTCTTTGTACCCGACGCCAACGTGGCCGACAAGCTGATAGTGGTTGCCCGTACCGCCAAGACCCAAAACCCAGAAAATGGCCTCACCCTTTTTGTAGTTGACAGAGCCGCTCGCGGCGTCTCCGTCCGCGTGATGACGGGATGGATTGGGCCCAAGGTATGCGAGATAAACTTCGACAACGTGGAAGTGCCGGCCTCGGGCGTCCTGGGAGGCGTTGGCAGAGCTTGGCCGGCCGTTGAGAAGGCTATGGACAAGGCCACCGTTGTACTCTCTGCCTTCATGGCGGGTGGCACCCAGAAGGTTTACGAAATGGCTAGGGATTACAGCCAGACGCGCATCGCCTTTGGCGTACCGATTGGCACTTTCCAGCGAGTCCAGGACCGCGTTATCGATGCCCTCAACGAAGCGGATGCCACAAAATGGACTACTTACGAGGCACTATGGCAACTAGATGGAGGAATGGCAGAAGCTCCAATAGGCATTTCAATGGCCAAAGCGGTGGCTAGCGTGGGGTTCCCAAAGGCATGCGATGCATCACACCACGTCCACGGTGGTATCGGCACTGACCTTGAAATGGGGCTAACTCAGTACACCAAGCGGGCCCGCACTCTCCAGCATTACTTAGGCGATGCCATCTATCATAGGAAACGTATGGCTCGTCTCATGAAGCTACAGGGGTAGGGTAACAGGCAGCCGAGGGGACACCTGGTGTCCCCTCGGCTCTCTTATTCAGGCGATTACCTCTATTCTGTGATACGCTGCGCAGCCGCTAGGCCGGGAAATTCTTCTTTAACCTCTGTTGCAATGGCCTTTAACTAACGAATCCATGGACGTAAAGGCTACCATCACCCGAATACAAGAGGAAACTCCTACTGTCAAATCCTTTCTCTTCGACCTGGGTGGCGCCGACTTCTTCTTCCTACCTGGTCAGTGGCTCGATATTCACATCGATACGGGGTCATCGGTAGAGGTTGAGGGCTTTTCAATCGTCTCATCTCCTCTTCAACGGGGTTCCATTGAGCTAGCGATCAAGAAACTTGCCCATGGGCGAGCCTCCACGTACCTCCATGAACAGGCCCAAGTGGGGGACTCCTTCATCATCCAGGGTGGATTTGGAGATTTTTACTACCATCGAGATATGAAAGGGCCCTTAGTGCTTATAGCCGGTGGCATAGGTATCACTCCCCTTATAAGCATTCTCCGGTACGTGGATGAAGCAGGGCTGGACGTAAAGGTGACCCTTCTCTATAGCGCACGTACACCCTCCGAGATCGTCTTCTATGACCAACTTCAGGCTCTGGAAGCTCGAAACTCGAGGATTCGATGTTTCCTCACCGTGACACGTCCCCAGGGCGAGCCGTGGGCTGGACAGGTCGGAAGGATTGATCGTCTTTTCCTTCAGGAGCATGTCTCTTCTCAAGATTCCCTTTACTATCTTTGCGGTCCCTCTCCTATGCTGGACGACCTCTCAGCCCTATTGACCTCCTTGGGGGCGCAGCCATCCCATATTAAGGCAGAGCGGTGGTGGTAGGGGCAACCGCCTGACACATCAACGCTCCTGGCAAGTAATAGCGTATCTGTTAGATAAAAACGCTGCTTCAGCAGGACAGGAGACTCTCTTATTCCAACCTATCTGGTGGTTCCTCCCGCAATTCAACTGCGGATGAAGTTCATGGATGCCCTGGATGAAGCGCAGATTGACTACTCCCGCGAGCCTGAGGGGTACTTTATTTTCCTGCGGGACGGACAAGAGGAGGATTGGGAGCGAATTCGTGAACAGTTTCAGGCTGTGGTCGGCGAAGAAAACCCGCCCACAGTCATTGATTTCTAAGTGCCAGCTAGATTGATTATACGATTTTCATATAATCTAATTCAGTATATTGACAATAATGGACAAAGGTCTTAAATTTGAGGCGGTAAGGTGGCTAGCGTACCTGAAACAACCCGGCGTCGGGTGAGCAAAAAGGAGGTGGCCGATGGACTTTAAGTACCATTACACGGAAGAGCAGGAGGAGTTTCGGAGAGAAGTAAGGGCCTGGGTGAAGGCCAACGTCCCACCTGAGATGAGGGCCCCCTACGGCCAGTTTCGAGACCTGCCAGAACATGTTTACAAGTTCTGGCGAACGAAGCACATGAAACTTGCGGAAAAGGGGTGGTTCTATCCCATGTACCCGAAACAGTACGGAGGAGGAGGTCTCACCCCGGAACACGAGGTTATACTGGCTGAGGAGTTTGAGAGGGGCAGAGTCAGGGGCAGCATGGGCAACTCCTTTGCTCTCCCCGCCCTCCTGGTTTGGGCGACAGAGGAGCAGAAGCAGAAGTTCCTGGTTCCTCTTCTTAAGACGGAAAAGGTGTCGTTCCAGGCATTTACGGAGCCCCAGTCCGGGTCAGACCTTGCTGGCATCCAGAGCCGGGCCGTGCGTGATGGCGACGACTGGCTTATCACTGGCCAGAAGATCTTCATCAGCGGCCAGGGGGAACCCGACTGGCTCTTCGGCCCCATCCTGACAGACCTCGAAGCACCACGTCACAGGAACATGGGCTTTTTCATGATACCCTACCCCTCCAAGGGGCTGGAGTTGAGGAGGCAAAATCTACTGAACGGATATGACCAGAACTTCGTGTTCATGGACAACGTGCGGGTGCCCGGCGACCACCTCATAGGTGGCGACCATCAGGGATGGCAGGTAACGGGGAGCAGCCTGGAGATTGAGCACGGCGGCCGAGGCTCCCCTATCCAGAGGGATGTGTACCTGGAGAAGCTGCTGGCCTATACCAGGCAGGCCACACGCCTGGGAAAAAGCCTGGGCAGCGATGAGATACACCAGCAGACGGCAATGGAGGCATATATGGACTCCCACGTCAGCGGCCTCTTCGCACTGCGCAACTATAGTATGTACCAGGCACGCCAGGAGCTGAGCTATCACGGCTCCCAGAACTCCCTATACGGCAGGGAGTACCGCATTAGGAACGCCAATCGGGCTAGGGACCTGATGGGGATGTACTCTCTGGTAGGCGAAACTGATCCCCTAGCGCCCGTCGAGGGCACCCAGGAGCAGTTCCAGCGGGGGAGTCTGGTTGGGGCCCATCCCGGCGGTGCCATAGAGGTTCAAAAGGTAATCGTCGCTCGCCGCCTGGGCATTAGCCGCACTCGAGAGCGGGCGGCTGCTACTCCCTCTACCGCAGGCGTATCAGGCGTGTAAATCTTCTACTACCGGTTAGGTACTAGAGGTTGTTCGGAAATTCCCTCTCAGACCCCACCCTGAAAGGTGGGGGTAGAAAACGCTTTTCCGAATAGATGTTAGGACAGAGCCTTCCAAGGGAAGGCTCCGTCTGCTTTCTGGGTGTTGCGAGGGTGTTCATAAGTGGTTACTATAAGTACTCGTAGCGTTGCGCTGTATCGATGGACAGAGAGAAGCGATGGACTTTGCGGAAAAATATACCAGTGAGCAGCAGGCTTTCCGGGTGGCGGTTCGTGCTTGGCTATGGGAAAACATGCCTAAGAACATAGATATTCCTCAGGAGGGGAGTCCTCTGGACACAGCGACTCAAGAGCGTATCAAGGCGTTTCGTCGCAAGCTAGGGGACCAGGGGTGGCTAGCCCCTTCTTGGCCCAGGGAGTACGGCGGTGGGGGTCTAAGCCCAGCCATGGAAGCGATTATCCAGGATGAGTTAAGGCAACTGAAAGTGCCCTCTATGGGTGATAGTCATCGCTGGATTCCTGCCATGATGGTGTGGGGCACCGAGGAGCAGAAACGTCGCTTCGTTCCTCCTGCCTTACGGGGAGAGATCATCACCTGGCAAGCCTTCAATGAACCCAATGCAGGCTCAGACCTGGCGTCGGTCAGGACTCAGGCTGTTGCTGAGGGGAGCAATTACCGCATAACCGGCGAGAAGGCCTTCATAACCGGCCGCTTTGACCCGGACTATCTGTGGCTTCTGGCCGTTACAAATCCCCAGCGTCCACCTCGCCTCAACCTAGGCGTCTTCATGGTGGATGCTCGTCTTTCTGGCATCTTGATTAAGACCCAGAGGCTGTTGATGGGAAGCGAACGGAGAGTTTACCTAGATAACGTCCTCGTCCAGGCTGACTCTCTTGTCGGGAGTCTCTACCAGGGGTGGGAGATAGCCCAGACAATACTGGAGCAGGAAAGAGGCGGCTTCGGCTTTCGAGTTACTGAAGAGGGAACCATAGAAAGTATTCTCGACTACCTCAAGGAGGAGCGGAACAGATAGTTAAGCACCCCTGGATCTCAGTGAGACTTCTCTGGAGACACAGCTCGCGTAGGTTGCCAAATATATCTTGAGATAGCTTTCTGCTAAAGGTAGTTATGGACTTTGCGCACCGCTATTCAGACGGACAGGAGCGCTTTCGTAAGGAAGTAAGCCGGTGGTTGGATGCCAACCTGCCTATAGGGCTATCTGCCTATGAGACGTCTCAAGGGGAGTATACAGCAAACTGGGAACAGGTTGAGGCCTTCCGACTCTTGCTGGGAGAAAAGGGATGGCTTGTAACCATGGATTGGGCGGAGGGAGAGGGCGGAGACCTTACTCCTGCTAATAACGTAGTTCTCTTAGAGGAGTTGAACAAGAGGGGCGTTGGGTGGCTGCTGGAGAAGGCTAGTGCTTCTCTATGGCAGGCCGTTAAGGGATGGGGCACCGAGGCACAGAAGAAGCGTTTCTTGCCAGCCCTTGTCAATGGGCATCTGACACTCTGGTACCCCTTCATGGAGCCTGGGACAGAGCTTGACCTCAGCAATCTCAAGGTCCATGCCTTTAGGGATGGAGACGACTATATCCTCAATGGAGAGGAGTTGTTTGCAGGCCAAGGACTGCGGCCCGATTACCTGTGGACAATAGCCCTGGCTGGTCCAGACGCCCCTTCTGAAGAGGCAACTGCAACCTTTCTCGTCCCTGCTGGTTTAGAGGGCATCCGCATACAGACCCCTAAGCTCCTGTTGCCGGGAACGCTACACAAAGTAACCTTCGACCAGGTGCGAGTCCCACCTTACTCTCTATTGGGAAGCGAGGGAGAGGGGTGGCACCTGATCCGAGCTACCCTTCTAAGAGAGGAGGTGATAACCGAGCATCCAAATCTCCAGGAGATGGATGTCGCCGCCCTCTGGCAATACGCTCGAGATACTACCCGCAACGGGACGCCTCTGATAAAGAAACCTGTGCTCCAGCAGATTCTGGTGGAGGCTTATATAAATAGCTGTATAGCCCGCCTTTTTCGTATGCGAGACGCCTGGATGCGGGCCACAGGCCGACCCCTCACATACCATGACTATCAGACGGCTCTCCAGGAAGAACGTGCAGATATGCGTTTCTCCGAGGTTGTGCGAGATGTGGTAGGTATCTACTCTCTCCTTGACCAACATGACTCCAGGGTACCGACGCAAGGGAGGTTTGACTTCCAGCAGAAGCGTAGTCTAGCTTGGCAGAACCAGAGCGGTACCTTTGATGTTTATGCAAACGAGATAGCTCGGCAACTTGGCCTGGGCAGAAGCAAGAATAGGCGGCAAACCGACTCTTCTCCTCGAGGTGTTGCCAGTTCTCCTGTCGGGAGAGATGAGAGGCCCTAGAAGAATTACCTTCACGCACTCCTTCCATTTGTGCGGCGACGGTCTTAATCTTGTTGTGAATGTGGGCATGGCAGATATCCAAGTTTTGCGGAGGTAAAAGCATGTTTGAACCAGGTGTAGTTAAGAGGCACAGGTGGTCGGCACTTTTGAATGGGATCGTCATTGGATTTGGCTTAATGAGTATCATGTCTGGCGTTATCTTTGGAGCCCTGCCCATGGTTGTGGGAATAGCCATAGAAGTATGGCAGCGCAAGCGGCTCTCCGCTCAGGGCGGCTGAAAAGTAGGGTAAGGGAGCAAGGAGGAGCTGTTGGCACTTCCTCAAAGTCAGGAAAAGGCTGATTATGTGGCGGTCATGTTTGGCCGCATAGCGAGGCGTTATGACCTGCTGAACACGGTGATGACGGCGGGAAGGCACCATAGTTGGCGCCGCCTTGCGACAGACTTGGCGGTTGCTCGACTGGAGGGCATGGGACTAGACGTGGCTACAGGTACAGGAGATTTTGCCCTAGAGTTGGCAAGACGACCCCAGGTGTCCGGCGTTGTGGCTCTGGACTTCTCTCCTCAAATGCTGAGGGTAGCGGAGGCAAAGCTCAGAAGAAAGCGACTTGAACGGCGGGTAGAGTTCATTCTCGGTGATGCTCTGGCCTTGCCTTTTCCTGATAATACCTTTGCCTTCGTTACCTCTGGCTTCAGCTTGCGTAATGTGGCCGACGTTGGTCCGGCTTTCTCTGAAATGACACGGGTTGCCAAGCCCGGAGGCAAGGTGGTCACCCTTGAATTCACTCCAGTCAAAGGCCGAGACCCCTTTAGCCGCTTCTTCCCGTGGTACTTCCGCAACGTCACTCCCAGGCTTGGTGCCCTTTTAGCTGCTGATCGGGAGGCTTATAGCTACCTGCCCTCGTCGGTGGAGGGGTTCTCACCAGCAGAAGAGGTGGCTTCGATAATGGAGAAGGCTGGTCTTAAGGAAGTGGCGTTTCGGAAGGTGGCGCTGGGTACGTTAGCCATTCATGTTGGAAGGAAGTGAGCCGCTGAAGTACCCTCGTAATAACAGGCCATAGCGCGCCTCTTTACTAGAAATCTGTAAACCATTTGGGCCACAGTTTTTCCTCGTTGTGAGTTCATATAGTACCTACTGTCATAAATCAGCGTAACGTCCGACCGGGGAGTCCATCCCGATTCAATCGGGATGGCGGGGGCACTGGGGGTGACCCCCAGAAATTTCTCTTTCTCCCTTTTAGGAAAGGAAGTGGGACAAAGGGGGATGGCTCGGTGGCTGGAAAGCGAGTTTGCGAAGGTTCTTGATTACGCTGATTTACGCGAGTGAGTACTAGGTGATGGGAAGGCAATTACAATGTCGAATAGTATAGACCTCAACTGCGACATGGGCGAGAGTTTTGGGGCCTACAAGATGGGCCTCGACGAAGAGGTCATCAAGTATATCACCTCGGCCAATATCGCATGTGGCTTCCATGCGGGCGACCCCATGTGGATGCGGCACACGGTCCGATTAGCTGAAGAGCATGGCGTTGCCATAGGTGCCCACCCAGGTTTCCAAGATCTCACCGGTTTCGGCCGCAGGAACATGGCCGTCACTCCAGAGGAGGCCAAGAACGACATCGTTTACCAGGTCGGTGCCCTTCAAGCATTCACCAGGGCAAAGAAGCTACAGCATGTGAAACCTCACGGCGCTATGTATAATCAGGCCGTCAACGACGAGGCGCTAGCCAAAGCCATCTGTGAAGCGGTTATGGAGATAGACTCTAATATCATTCTCCTGGCGCTGTCAGGCTCCTTATGGGTGGATGTCGCCGAGGCGATGGGACTCAGGGTGGCGCGGGAGATATTCGCAGACCGGGCGCTTAATGCTAACGGGACTCTGGTTCCTAGATCCTATCCTGGCTCCACGATACACGACGTCAACGAAGTAGTAGAGAGGAGCCTTAGAATGGTGACTCAGGGCAGGGCGACAGCCATCACGGGGGAAGTGATACGGGTGAGGGCAGATAGTCTGTGTATCCACGGAGATACACCAGGAGCTGTAGAGATGGCTAAGGCCCTCAAGGGGGAATTACAAACCGCGGGAGTGCAGATTGTTCCTCTGGGTCAACTGGTGTGAGGCCTAGATGTACAGCAAGCCCTTGTTTCTGCTCGCCGGGGATCAGGCGCTGGTTGTTGAACTGGGTGCGTCCATAAGTCCTGATATCAATCAAAGGGTCGTCAACCTGACCCAGGCAATGGAAGAGATGGGACTTCCTGGCGTGCTCGACCTGGTTCCGACTTATCGCTCCTTATTGATCTACTACGATCCCTCGACCACACCTGCTGAGGAGATCCGGGGTGCAATCGAAAAGGCTGTGCATGATATAGACAGGCGACCCCTGGAAAAACCGCGTGATGTACACATCCCAACTCTATATGGCGGCGAATATGGACCAGACCTCGACTTTGTAGCCATGCACTCTGGCTTTACTCGTCAGGAGGTAATAGACGTCCATTCCGGGAGAGATTACCTTGTGTATATGATAGGATTCAGCCCAGGATTCCCTTACCTGGGTGGTCTGTTGGAGCGATTGAACACTCCCAGGCTTGAAAGCCCTCGGCTCGAAATACCGGCTGGCTCTGTGGGAATCGCTGGAAACCAGACCGGCATATACCCGCTGGCTACGCCAGGCGGATGGAGGCTGATTGGACGCACGCCTCTACGTCTTTTCGATGTAGGCCGTGAGCCTCCGTCTCTTCTGAAAGCAGGCGACTACGTTCGCTTTGTGCCTGTGACAGAAGAGGAGTACGTGAACATCCTGAGACGGGTTGAGAGGGGAGAGTATGAGATGCCTCCTGAGCCTGCGGGAGCTAAGGTGTTACGGAGTGATTCTAGTGACTCCCGGCAAGCAAAGTCCCCGGCAACCCAAGACGCGCTCGAAATCATCTTACCGGGCTTCTTAACCACCGTTCAGGATAGAGGTAGGTATGGTTATCAAAGATTTGGAGTCCCCGTCTCAGGCGCTATGGACGATTTTGCTCTGAGGGCTGCCAACATCCTTGCGGGTAACGATGAGGGGGCGGCTGGCCTGGAAATATCGGTCCTCGGTCCCAGGATAAGGGTCTTGTACGACACGTGGATCGCCGTCACTGGGGCAGACCTGTCTCCTACCATAGATGGCGAAACCATCCCTCGATGGGAGACGGTTCGCGTGTCCAAGGGCAGCGTCCTTAGCTTTGCTGGCGTGAGAGATGGCATGCGTGCCTACCTGGCCATCGCCGGTGGCATAGATGTTCCTCTGGTTATGAGTAGTCGTTCGACTTACCTTAAGGGGGCGATAGGTGGGTATGAGGGCAGGGCGCTGCGAGCTGGCGACGTCTTGGAAGCCTTGTCTCCTAAGCCTGGCTCAAGGCGTGTAGAGCGTAGGTTTCCTCGTGATCATATCCCCTCCTATGGTCACGAGCACAATCTCAGGGTAATAATGGGTTCTCAAGACCATTATTTCAACGACGGAGGCATCTCCACTTTTTTAAGCTCTAGATATGTCGTCTCAGATCAGTCCGATCGCACGGGTTATATTCTGGAGGGGCCGGCGATACAGCATAAAAGCGGGCCAGACATCGTCTCCGACGGTTCGCCCCTGGGAGCTATCCAGGTGCCAGGGGATGGACGTCCTATTATTCTGTTGGCAGACCGGGGTACTACGGGAGGTTATGCCAAGATTGGCACCGTGATCAGCAGCGACATAAGCAAGCTGGCCCAGGCAATGCCAGGAGACGCGGTCACATTTAAGAAGGTTACCGTTGAAGAGGCATATTCTATTCTGCGAAGACAGGAATCTTTGCTCAAGTCCGTTGCCCAAACGGGCATTGGAGGGAATCTGTAGGCAGGTTATTATGTTTACAAATAGAAGCTTCCATAGAGTGATGTAGAGGTGTTATGGGGGGATGGTTGGTTTAGCAAAAAAGCTGGGGATCAGATCTGGGCAGGCCCTTTGCCTTCTAAACGCTACTCACGAATCCGCTGCCCTGTTCCGACAAAAGTGTCCGGAGGGGGTTACGTTTTTCCGATAGCCTGGAACGTGGGAGGTTCGACATCATCCTATTCTGGCCTGCTCGTCTTGTCGGCTTGGCGGAATATTTTGCACAGCTGTCGAATTGCGTAGTTCTAGACGGGGCAATTTGGGCGGTCATTCCAAAGAGGGGATTTGCCCGAGTTCGCGGTATAGACTTCGGTTGGTCTAATATGCAGGAGGCAGCTCTGCAGACCGACCTGGTTGATAACAAGACCGCAACGGTGTCTGAAGAGGGGTATGCCACACGATATGTGATTCGGAGGGATCGGCGGCGCAAATATCACTGAACGCGGTCTTGCGCTAAGCATCACTCTGGTAGATCGTCTTTGGCTATTCAGAGTTACGAGAGGTGGAAAGCCGGCCGGCTACCTTCCCCAATATACTGGCTCCCGTTTCTCTAAGAATGAGCGTATGCCTTCTTTGCTGTCCTCGGTGTCTTGAAGTATGTTATTTCCCGATTCTTCTAGTTGTAGTTGGTCAAGGAGGGTGCGCTGGAGTCCTTCATAAGTTAGGCGCTTAATCATCTCTTGGGTGAGGGATGGGCCATTGGCGAGTTTTTGAGCCAGTTCTTTGGCTGTGGACATAAGCTCAGTATCCGGAACGACACGGCTCACCAATCCAATACGTTCCGCCTCTCTAGCCCCTATTATGTCGCCGGTGTACATTAGCTCCAGGGCACTGGACAGGCCAACGATTCGGGGCAGGAGGTAGGTGCATCCATAGTCGGCAACGATGGCCCGCCGAACAAATATGGCAGAGAAGCGAGCACTCTCGCTAGCGATGCGTATGTCGCAGGCGAGAGCAAAGCTAAGACCTGCCCCTGCTGCTACGCCATTTACGGCGGCTATGGTGGGTCTGGGGAAGCGATGAAGGAGGAAGGTCTGCCATCCAAGGGGTTTGCGTATACGCCGCACGGCCTCTAGAGTCGGATTCTCAGGTTCGGTCATAGGGCCCGCCGTCAAATCCGCGCCAGAGCAGAAACCTCGGCCGGCGCCAGTGAGAATTAGAGCCCGGATGCCCTCTTCCTGAAGCTGAGTGATGGCATGTTCCAGCTCGTCGTTCATCTCTTTATCGATAGCATTCAGTTTATCAGGCCTATTTAGAATTATTGTGGCTATATTATTCTCCCGCTCAATCTTGATGGCTTTGTAGTTCATGTGCCCTCCCGTGAGCAGCATGGGATGTCTAAAGTGCGTGAGACTAAACAGATTGCTTGCAGTGTAGTTCCCTGGGGCGGTTTTAGGCAATAAGGAGGCACACGTACATGGCTGGTAGTAGGTTGCAGAAATCCGCGTTCACGAGGATCGTAGTAGTCCCCCTCGCCCCGAGATCCGATTTCATCGCGAGTCTCGACATTGTCGGACCTGTCGAAGTACGAGCGGCTCTGTGTACCGCGTACCGCGCTTTTCCGCAAGGGAGTACTAGTTTGGGGACGAGTTCGAGATCTTGAAGGGCAACTCCACCAGTTCGGCCATTGCATCGCCATGTTCTAGGGCAACCCTCA
>JACQTT010000019.1 GCA_016210665.1 Chloroflexota bacterium
AACTACATTGGCCAAAGAATCAAAGATACAAAAGTGGAAAAGGGAACAGAAGTTCAAGGTTAGAGAGCATAACCGTTGCCATAGATGTGGCAGGCCTAGGGCGTATATACGCCATTTTGGGCTCTGCCGTATCTGCTTCCGTCAATTGGCCCTGAGAGGGGAGCTACCAGGGGTCAGAAAAGCAAGCTGGTAATTAGACCATTTTCTACTGAACGCAAACAACTGCAGAATAAGTATCGCAGTAAGAGGGAATAGATACAGTGGTAACAGACCCAATAGCAGACATGCTTACCAGAATTAGAAACGCGGTAACCGTGCGCCACACCTCTGTGATTATTCCTGCCTCTAACATGAAGCTGGCCCTAGCCAAAATACTCAGAGACGAGGGGTTTATCCGCGATTATGAGGTAGTGAGGGGATCATCGCATCAACGCATGATCAGGATCTATCTACATTATAGAGACAAGAAAGAGCCTTCCATCACGGGCCTGAAGAGAGTGAGCAAACCGGGACTAAGAGTATATGTGCAGAAAAAGGAGATCCCACGATACTACGGTGGACTGGGGGTAGCTATCCTATCTACCTCTCATGGCATAATGACAGGCAGGAATGCGTGGCAGAAGAACTTGGGAGGAGAACTCTTATGTTATGTCTGGTAGAGGTTAGATAATGTCCAGAGTAGGATCGAGACCTGTTTCTATTCCTCCGGGTGTAGAAGTAATAATCAGAGAAAATCATGTGTCGGTCAATGGACCCAAGGGATCCTTAATGCAAATCTTCCACCCCAGTATAACAGTATCAAAGGAAGATGAGGTCTTAAAGGTCTCCAGGCCCTCCAACGAGAGAGAGCACCGCTCTCTGCACGGGCTTACACGCGCCCTTTTAGCCAACATGGTCACAGGTGTGGCTCAGGGCTTCCAGAAGAGCCTAGACCTGGTAGGTGTGGGATACCGCGTCCAGCAGATGGGAGATAATTTACAGTTGCAGGTAGGATTTAGCCACACTGTAGAGATAGTTCCACTGCCAGGTATCAAGTTCTCAGTAGAGGGTAATAACCGCATTAACATCCAAGGTGTGGACAAACAATTAGTAGGAGAGACAGCGGCTCGCATTCGTCGAATACGTCCCCCAAACTCCTATACTGGCAAGGGAATAAAATACTCCTATGAACAGCCAAAACTGAAAGCAGGAAAGAGCGCGAAGAGGACCTAGTCATGATCTTCGAGAAGAACAGCAAACATACACACGCCATTCGTCACCGTCGGGTACGTAAAGTAGTCAGTGGGACTACTGAAAAACCACGACTGCTAGTGTTTCGTAGTTTGAAACACATTCATAGTCAATTGATAGATGACAGTAAGGGACACACATTAGCAGCGGCATCAAGCCTGGACACCGAGATAAAGGACAAAAAGAACGGCACTCCCAAAACTGCTATATCACGCCTAGTCGGGTCCCTGATAGCCAAGCGCGCTATAGAAGCAGGGATAAGCCAGGTGGTATTCGACCGGGGTGGATACAAATATCACGGGCGGGTGAAGGCTCTTGCTGACGGAGCCCGAGAGGGAGGACTGATTTTCTGATGGCGACCCACCGAGAAAATCGAGAAACGATAGAATCGCAAGAGGTATCTCTTAGCGAGAAGGTGATACATATAAGGCGCGTGGCCAAGGTAGTCAAAGGCGGGCGTCATCTCAGCTTCAATGCCATGGTGGTAGTGGGGGATAGTGAAGGCCGTGTCGGAGCAGGACTGGGAAAGGCCTTGGCCGTTCCTGACGCCGTGGGGAAAGGTGCAGCCGTCGCCAAGAAGAAACTAAACAAGGTTCATCTAAGGGGTACAACCATACCTCATGAGGTGACTGCCAAATTTGGAGCCTCTCGTGTCATTCTTAGGCCCGCCTCGCCTGGTACCGGTGTTATTGCAGGAGGGGCAGTGCGGGCTGTCCTAGAGCAGGCTGGAGTCAAGGACGTCCTTTCCAAGTCTTTCGGTAGCTCTAACCCCATTAACACTGCAAAGGCTACATTGAAGGCCCTCTCCCAGCTTAGGGATCCCCAGGAAGAGATGGCTAAGCGAAATACATTAGCGGCCTCTCACTCTGTCACCAGGAGTCGAGAAGGTGGCTAGACTCCGCATTACCTGGAAGAAAAGCACTATAGGTTATGAACAAGACCAGCGACGAACTATCAAAGCCCTGGGATTGCGGCGGCTACATCAGACGGTTGCTCATCAGGACACTCCCGCCATCAGAGGTATGATCCGCAAGGTGAGACACCTTGTCCAGGTTGAAGAGTTTGAGGATTAAGGTAGTAGCTTATGCGCATTCATGAGATTGGAGCACCCAAAGGAGCCAGGAAAACTCCCAAACGAGTAGGTCGCGGCGACGGCAGCGGACGCGGCAACTACTCGGGCAAGGGGCAAAAAGGCCAAAAGGCACGTACTGGAGGAGGCGTCCGTCCAGGATTTGAAGGAGGCCAGACTCCCATAATCAGGCGTCTTCCCTCTATTAGAGGGTTTAACAACATCTTTAAGCAGGAATACGTAATTGTAAATCTATCTAGCTTTGACTCCTTACCAGAGAATGCCGAGGTAACCCCTGAAGCCCTTCTTAAGGCTAAGATTGTAAGGAATCTAAAACATCCCGTTAAAATTCTCGGAGAAGGTACCATAACTAAGTCGCTAACTGTAGAGGCTCACAGGTTTTCCAAATCTGCACGAGAGAAGATCGAAGCAGCCGGAGGACGAGTGAGGATGATAGAGTAATGCGTCAAGCTCAGCCACAGGCGCCGCCAGAGAGACCCCAGCTTATACAATCCATGATTGACGCCTTTCGGGTTCCAGACCTGAGAGGGAAACTCCTGTTCACCTTTGGCATCCTGGTCATTTTCCGCTTTGTCTCCCACGTCCCTGTTCCAGGAGTGCAACGAGATGCCCTTGCTAACCTGTTCCAATCTAACCAGCTGCTAGGTTTCTTGGACCTCTTCAGTGGAGGTGCCCTGTCCAACCTGAGTGTGGCAGCCATGGGCGTTTACCCTTACATAACCTCGTCCATAATTATGCAGATTTTGGTGCCAGTATTCCCTCGTCTCAAGGCTTTAGCCCAGGAGGGGGAGTTTGGACGGCAGCGCATTAACCAGTACACCCACTGGTTTACCGTTCCGTTAGCCTTTTTCCAGGCCTGGGGACAGTTGGCCTTGATGCAGAGGGCAGGAGTAGTTGGCGGAATAGGCTTTGCTGGCCCCGACTTTCTTCACACCCTTGCCATGGTTACATCCATGGTGGCAGGCACCATCTTCCTCATATGGCTGGGTGAACTAATAACCGAAAAGGGCCTAGGCAACGGCATATCTATTATCATATTCGGCGGAATCGTTGCAGCCTTACCCTCAATGATTGGCCAAGGCTTCCTGGAGCGAAATAACTTAGGAGGCCTGATGCTTCTGGTCCTACTTGGTATAGCTATAGTCTTTTTGATTGTGATATTCACCGAAGCTCAGCGTCGGGTGCCGGTGCAGTACGGCCGAAGCGTTTTCCGAGGCGGCCGCATGTACAGACAAAGCGGAGCCACTCACATTCCCCTTAGGGTTAACTCCGCTGGTATGATACCCCTGATCTTCGCATTCTCTATCATGATCCTACCTGGTACTATAGCTAGCTATTTTGCCGACCCTACCGGCAACTCCTTCCTGTCCAACGCGGCACTTTTTTTCCAAAACGCCTTCGACCCGAGCCGGTTCCTATACTGGGCAGCAGTATTTCTTCTTGTGATAGCCTTTACCTTCTTCTACACCCTGGTAATCTTTCACCAGCAGAATCTGGCTGAGAATCTGCAAAAAAACGGGGGGTTCATCCCAGGAATTCGACCTGGCCGCCCAACGGCCGACTACTTGAATAGACTCATTATTCGTATCACCGTAGGCGGCGCCATATTCCTGGCCTTTGTGGCCATTCTTCCCTACTTTGCCACTGCAGCTACTGACATCAGAGCCTTGCAACTGAGCAGCACCAGCCTCCTAATTATGGTCGGCGTTGCTCTCGATACCATGCGTCAGCTGGAAGCTCAGTTACTCATGCGCCAGTACGAAGGATTCATACGATAGGCAAAAAATATAACTGGGGTGATGCGTCTTGAAAATAATCCTATTGGGCCCTCCCGGCGCAGGTAAAGGCACACAAGCTAAAAGACTCGCTGAGACTCTGAAAGTACCTCACATCGCTTCAGGAGACCTCTTCAGGGAGCATCAGGAGAAGAATACCGAACTGGGACGCCTCGCCAAGTCCTACATGGAACGAGGAGTCTTGGTGCCAAACGAAGTAACAATTCGAATGATTCTGGGACGTATCGAATCTCCGGACTGTAGCCGAGGCTTTGTATTGGATGGTTTCCCTCGCAGTATAGAGCAAGCCCAGGCCCTCGAGCAGGCCCTATCCAAAAAGAAAGACAAAATAGACAAAGTCCTGTTCATAAATGTCCCTGAGGAGGAGTTGACCAGAAGACTGGGCGGCAGGCTCATCTGTCGGATTTGTCAGACTCCTTACCATCGAGAGTCCTCACCTCCCAAAAGGAGCATGCTATGCGATAGATGCGGTGGTGAGCTATATCAGCGGGCTGATGATACTCCCGAGGCTGTCAAGAAGCGAATACAGGTCTATGCAGCAGAAACAGCACCCCTGGTTGAATACTACAAGAGAGAAGGAATATTAGAGGAGATAAACGGGAAAGGCCCCATAGAACAGGTAGGTAAGGCTTTGGTAGGAGCCGTCAGGGACTAAAAGACCCCAAAAATGTTGTTAGCAACTCACGCCAGAACTATCAAAGCAATAACCTGGAATAGCCTTATTGTTGTGATATAATAAAAAAGACTTATGGAAAGAAAACTAGTCCCTCCTTTTATACCTAATGGTTATAACCCTGGCGGCGTAACCATAAAGTCCTCCCACGAATTGGAGCTTATGCGTGAGGCCGGTCGAGTGGTTGCCACTACCCTTCAGACGTTAGCAGAGTCCGCCCGTGCAGGGATGAAAACGAAAGAGCTAGATATCATTGCCAGCAACCAAATCAAGAGACTGGGGGCAAAACCCTCCTTCAAAGGGTATAGGGGCTTCCCAGCAACTATTTGCGTTTCAGTCAACAATGAAATAGTCCACGGCATCCCTGGTGATAGGGTCCTCAGAGATGGAGATATAGTAAGCCTGGATGCAGGCGCTATAGTAGGAGGCTTTCAGGCAGATAGTGCTCTCACCATTGGAATCGGTAAATTGTCGGCGCAGTGCCAGGAACTGATTTCTACTACGAAGCAGGCCTTGGAAACAGGCATAGCAGCAGCTAGAGTTGGGGCACGAGTGGGCGACTTATCCTCCGCGATTCAGGACTTCGTAGAACGAAGGGGATACTCGGTAGTAAGAGAGTACGTAGGCCACGGCATTGGCCGCGAGCTACATGAGGATCCCCAGATACCTAACTACGGCCTTCCCAATAGAGGCCCCCTGCTTCGCAGAGGTATGACCATCGCCATTGAGCCGATGGTGAACATCGGAGGATGGCGAACGCGTTGCCTGGAAGACAACTGGACGGTGGTGACTGCAGATGGAAGCTTATCAGCCCACTTTGAGGACACCATAGCGATAACCGATGACGGAGCCGAGATATTGACAAGGCTATGAAATCACGATCTGACGGGCAAGCGAAGATCGCTTATCACCCGTCTCATTTTACATCCTCGTAAGTAGTAAAGGAGACCGTGGCCAAGAAAGAAGCCATAGAAGTAGAAGCAACAGTACTAGAGGCCTTACCCAACGCCATGTTCCGCGTTGAGCTATCGAATAATCACCGCGTGCTTGCTCATGTTTCGGGGAAGATAAGGTTGCACTTTATTCGAGTGCTTCCCGGGGACAAGGTGCTTGTAGAGCTCTCTCCCTACGACCTGGCTAGGGGACGAATAACTTATCGTTTCAAGTAAGGGTCAAGGCAAATAACTCGGCGCTAAGGTAGCTGCTGAGAAGCTGAGGAATGGTCATGAAGGTCCGAGCCTCTGTTACAACTCGATGTGAGAAATGTAAGATTGTGCATCGCAGGGGATACTTGCGCATAATTTGCAGCAATCCCAAGCACAAACAAAGGCAGGGGTAGCCATAAGCCCAGGAGGTAACTATGACTATAGTGGCCGGCGTTAACATTCCAGATAACAAGCGAGTGGATATCTCCCTCAGACACATATACGGCATTGGCCCTGTAAACGCGCAGCGTGTAACTGCCATGGCTGGCATAATTGGCAATCCCAGGATGAAGGAACTCTCCGAAGACCAGTTGGCTCGTATTCGCGAGATTATTGATAAAGGTCATAAGGTGGAGGGAGACTTAAAACGGGAAACGAATTCAAATATCCGACGTCTCATAGATATCGGCTCTTATAGGGG
This sequence comes from Chloroflexota bacterium, assembly GCA_016210665.1. GTDB lineage: Bacteria > Chloroflexota > Dehalococcoidia > Lucifugimonadales > JACQTT01 > JACQTT01. Next base: position 6,416 of record JACQTT010000019.1, read on the forward strand.
TCTCCGACACCGCCGCGGCTTGCCGGCCAGGGGTCAACGCACAAGGACCAACGCTCGAACCAAGCGTGGGGCTCGGAAGACGGTTGCCGGGCGCCGGCGCGTGGCAGCCAAGAAATAAGGAGATAATATGGCAAGAAGACCAAGAGCAAGAAAGCGGGAACGGAAGTTTATTCCCCAGGGAAAAGCTTACATCCAGTCCAGCTTTAACAATACCCTGATAACCCTCACAGACCCGCTGGGCAACGTCCTAGCCTCGGCCAGTGCAGGGACAATGGGCTTTAAGGGCTCCCGCAAAGGCACGGCCTTCGCCGCCCAGAGAGCGGCTCAGGAAGCAGCCAAAAAGAGCCTGGAGCATGGTCTTCGCCAGGTGGAAGTGTTTATAAGGGGCCCCGGCGCAGGACGGGAGGCGGCAATTCGTTCTTTGCAATCATCTGGCCTGGCAGTAACCAGCATCAGGGATGTGACCCCTATACCCCACAACGGATGTCGGCCACCGGCGAGACGCAGCGTTTAGGCCCTTGCACGTATCGGTCGCGTCGGCCGTCTCAGCAATTTGATTCTTCCTGAATTTTATGCTGAGCCAAAATAAAAAGGGGGTCCGATAATCTTTATGTTGAGCTTGATTGGGAAGATTCTAACGGAGGTCTAAATAAAGAGATATGGCGCGTTATACAGACCCAGTATGTCGTTTGTGTCGCCGTGCGGGTGAAAAGCTCTTCCTTAAGGGCGAGAGGTGCTTTACCCCTAGTTGTGCTATAGAACGGCGCCGCAGACCACCAGGGGAGCACATCCCTAGACGCCGCCGCTCGTCTGACCGAGGCCTTCAGCTTCGTGAGAAACAGAATGCCAAATATATATATGGGGTCCTAGAACGCCAATTCCGAAAATACTACGAGGAGGCCCTGAAACATCCCGGAGTAACAGGACATCACCTTCTCCAGCTCCTGGAGAGGCGTTTGGATAGCACCGTTTACCGATTGAACTTTGCCGACTCCAGAAAGCAGGCCAGGCAGCTTGTACTCCACGGTCACTTCGTTGTAAATGGAAGGAAAACAAGTATCCCCTCTTACAGAATCAAACCCGGGGATGTGATAACGTGGAGACCCAACGAGGCCAATAAGGAGTACGTCAGGCAGCTAACGGCTGGCATTCCCCGGAGACCAATCCCAGGGTGGATTAGCTTAGATATTACTATTCTGGCGGGGCAGGTGCTCGCTTTACCAGAGCCCTCAGACATAGACACAGGCATAGATACTCGCCTGATTGTACAGTATTACTCCAGGTAGGTTCCTTAGAGGCTGCATGGGACGAATCCCCAAACGACTATATGGGAGAGTTAGAGCCAAATGATGCAAAACATCCTAGAGAATATTTCAAACCCTGATGAGGTAGTGACTCAAGAAAATGAAATACTCAAACCGGAAATTAAAGAGCTCGAAAGAGGAGAGACTTACGGGAAATTTGCCTTAGAGCCGCTAGAAAGGGGCTTTGGTGCAACCCTTGGCAACCCCTTAAGGCGTGTACTCCTGAGTTCTCTGTCTGGAGCGGCAGTTACCTGGGTTAAGATTGACGGAGTATTACATGAGTACAGTAATATACCCCATGTAAAAGAAGACGTAACCGAGTTTCTGCTTAACGTTAAGGGCATAAGATTCCGTTCTTTAACTCAAAAACCTTCCAGGATGCGCCTAGAGATAACCGGGGAGGGAAAGGTATCTGCCGGAGACATTATGACCTCCTCGGACTTAGAGATAGTAAACCCGGAACTGTCCCTCGCCATTCTGGACTCGGAACAGGCCAAAATATCCGTGGAGTTCAACGTAGAGCTGGGGAAGGGTTACCTCGCTGCGGAGCCTGCTAATGGTCCATCCATAGGGGTTCTGCCAGTAGATGCTATCTTTACTCCTGTCCGTAAAGTCAACTATACCGTGGAGCGCACCAGAGTAGGACAGAGGACTGACTACGAGAGGCTTTTGCTAGAGATTTGGACTGACGGCAGTATTACCCCTAAAGAGGCTCTGAAACAGGCTGCGCTAATACTGGTAGAACATCTCTTTATTTTTACCGCAACAGATCTCTCAGCCGGAGCGGGAAAGAAGAAACCGTCCTTGGCCGCAGCGATTCCTGTCGAACAATACAATATATCCCTAGAGCACTTACAACTCTCTGCCAGAACGAAAAACTCATTAAAGCGAGCAGGTATAGGGAAGGTTGGAGAAGTCTTGGAGCGCTCTTCTTCAGAATTGCTAAAGGTAAGGAATTTTGGAGAAAAGTCATTGAGCGAGCTCTATAGCAAGCTCACAGAGATTGGTGTGCTACCCCAGCCCTCTGAGGAAGAAGAGGCTGAGGCAGTAGCGACACCGGCCACCGCCGAACGAGAATTAGGACTTGAGGAGAAGGCCGATGAGACATAGAGTAGCAGGCCGAAAACTGGGCAGACCCACCAATCAACGTGGAGCTTTGTATCGTAGCCTGGTGACCGACCTCCTCCGACACGAGCATATCAAAACTACAGAGCCTAAAGCCAAAGCGGTGCGACAGTTGGCGGAGAAAGTGATAACTTTTGGAAAGAAGGGTACCCTTCACGACCGCCGCCAGGCGCTTGCCTTCGTGTTCGACAGGGACATGGTCGAGAAATTGTTCACAAGCTTAGCAAAGAGATATCAAGACCGCAGCGGCGGCTATACCCGGATCTTAAAACTGGAGCCCCGTAAGGGAGATGCAGCGCCCATGGCAATCCTGGAGCTAATGCCTTAGCCAAAGGGAGCCTGATGCGCCTAGCGCTAATCATCGAATACGAAGGGACCCGATATCAGGGGTTTCAACTCCAGCTCAATGCACCATCCATACAGGGAGAACTAGAGGAGGCCATAGAAAAGCTAACCGCGGAGAAGATAAGGCTAAGGGGAGCCGGCCGCACCGACGCCGGTGTTCATGCTCTGGGTCAGGTAGTGGCTTTTGATACCCACAGTCATTATACTATTGATACTTTCGTAAAGGCCCTTAACTATTACTTACCGGAGGACATAGCCGTAAAACAGGCTCACCTTGTGAGGGATGATTTTGACCCGCGAAGAGATGCCGTTAGCCGTGCATACAGGTACTCAATCCTTAATAGCCCTACACCGTCGCCACTACTGGCGCGTTTCGCCCTTCACGTAGGCAGGACACTAGACACAGAGGCGATGCAAAAGGCAGCGACATACCTGGAGGGAGAGCACGACTTCTCTATGTTTTCAAGACCTCTCCAGGGCATAAGAAGCACTCGCAGACGAATCTACAAGGCTCAGGTGTGGCGAAAGAAGGATAGAGTTATCATAGATGTGGAAGGGAATTCCTTCCTTCCCCAGCAGGTGAGGAGAATGACGGGAGCGTTAGTACAGGCAGGACTCGGAAAGATGTCCCTAGGTCAATTCCAGGAATTGCTCGCGTATGGGGAAAACGCGAGGTCCCCTGCGGCTCTGCCGGCAAAGGGCCTCTGTCTTATAGGAGTGCACTACAAAGACTTTCCACCGAAGGTTGGTAAGGAAAATGACGACGACCAATAAACCGTATAACGTAAGGGCCTCACAAATAAGGCCAGACTGGCATGTAATTGATGCCTCTAACAGAATCCTAGGCAGACTTGCATCGGAGATTGCTATCCTTCTTCAGGGTAAGCACAAGCCCTTATATACCCCCCATCTTCTCACGGGTGACTTTGTGGTAGTAACTAATGCCTCCAAGATAAAAACGACAGCAAATAAGCCTGAGCAGAAAACCTACTACAGACACACCAATTACCCAGGAGGACTAAGAAAAGTAACCCTTGACCAGACGCTGGAGAAGCACCCCGATAGAGTAATAAAACATGCTGTCCGGGGTATGCTACCTCATAACAAGCTGGGACGTCATATGCTCACGCGCTTAAAGGTGTATCCAGGAGACTCACACCCGCACGAGGCTCAGGTAAGAGGGAGCCTTAAAGCCAGGAATATCAAAACAGAGGAGCCTGTAGGGAAAGAGGAGGCCTAGTTGAGCGAGAGGCATTACTACTACGGTACTGGAAAAAGGAAGACGTCCATCGCCAGAGTAAGGCTTTACCCCGGTGATGGTAGCATTGTAGTTAATGGTAAGCCTGTAGAAGAGGCTTTTCCCTGGGAGCAATGGCGCACACTAATCCTTCAGCCGCTTAAGGTAACAGAAACCTCAGGCAGCTTCGATGTGGTGGCCAAAGTAGAAGGTGGCGGAGTCGTAAGTCAGGCTGGCGCCATAAGACACGGCATCTCCAGAGCCCTGGTGGTCGCCGACGAGAAGTTGAAGCCACGCCTAAAACAGCATGGCCTCCTTACCAGAGACGCCAGGGAGAAAGAGCGGAAGAAGGTCGGCCTCAAAAGAGCCCGTAAGGCCAAGCAATACACCAAGCGATAATACGCGCTACGGTGCCACGAACTTGGACAATATGCCCCCTCACAAAAGGGGGCATATCCCTTCCTGCCATCGGCAATTATTCAGCGAAAATATCTTGCTTGCCTCAAGAAGCAACGCGGTCATTACCATGCTTGACTGGCATGCTGCTGAAAAAGGGGAGTGCAGAGGGGCTTCGCCCCTCTGCCGGGAGTCCCGATTTCATCGGGATACAAAATCACTCCCCCTTCCTGGCCAGGAAGGGGGTCAGGGAGATGGTCGTCCCGACCAGTCGGGATTCAGCGCTCTGCTAGAGCTCGGATAGTCTCTCTTTGAGATAGCCTATGACCTCTACAGGAGAGGGATCAACACCATTGAGGATGGACAAATAGTAACTGATGAAGTCTCCTAGAAGAATGGTAGAAAGCATCTGAGCCAGGGCGCTATTGCCGTGAGCCTCTATAGTTTGATGCCTTACACCTACCCTGGTCAGAATCTCCTGGGTTACCCTGTATCTAAGGTTCGTCCTTGGATGAGAGTAGGAGGATTGTAAAAGTAGTACAAAGGCTCTCTCCTTAACAGCCTCTGGAAGAGGATAACCCACTACAGAGTTATGGTTAAGCTCCGGCAACTCCTCGGCAAAGGCCCAGCTTTTGGAGTTCTCATTGAATTGCGTCTTCCAGCGCCGCGCCACGCCAGACATAATACTCGCACCATAAACTACCACCATTCTGCCTTGCAGCTCCTGGGCAATCTGCTTGGCTAGATTATGTCTTGTTGCGTTATCCTTACTCCATACGGCTGCTTTCTCCTTCACGACCTGCACGGCCTCTCCCAAATCCATGGACTTGTCTTTCATAAATCTCAGTTTGCTGAGAATTCCAAGGGGAGCGAGGAAGCTGTACCCTACGGCTGCTCTAGGCTCTCCATGGAAATCAATCTTTAGCAGTGGAATCTTCCCTCTCTCTGCATGCAACTGGAGTTGGCCACCCCTGGTTATAGCCACTATCTTGGCTCCTCTATCTAGCGCCTCCATAAAGGCCGAGAGCGTCTCCTCGGTATCGCCTGAGTAGCTGGAAACGACGACCAGGGTCTGGGGTCCAACCCAATTCGGCAGGAGATAGTCGCGGACCGGGGTAATGGAAGGCGCCTCCTCAAGAGAAGCCAAGCCTGCTATCAGGTCTCCTCCTATGGCCGAGCCCCCCATCCCGACAGTAACAATCCTGTTCACCTGGGAGTACTCCTCAGGCAATGGCAGACGAAGGCCCATTTCCCAGGCATGGCAACATTGAATGGGAAGATCGGCAATTCGTTGGTGCATGTCTGAGGGGTCAAGTCGCTGATAGATTTGGGAATCATCCAAAACCATAACCAAGTCTCCCGAGCTCTATACCCCGGCCAGGGATCGAATGTCTTCCAACAGCCTCTGTACCTGTTCCATGCTCTGAGCCTCCGCATAGGCGCGAAGCAGGGGTTCGGTACCCGAGAAACGTACCAACACCCAGGAGCGGTCCTCTTGTATAAATCGCAGCCCGTCGGTGGTATCTTGAGAAGCTACCCTGACATCCCCCATCATCTTTGGCTTGACACTCCGCAGACGCTCTTCCACCTTTTGGCGTTGCCCTGGAGCGAATGAGATGTCAACACGCTGGTAATGGTGAGCTCCCACTTTGCTAAAAAGATAATCAAGAAGCTCCGATGGGCTTTTTCCTGTTCTGACCATAAGGTCTAGAAAATATAGGCCGCTGAGGATGCCATCCCGCTCGGGTATATGACCACGAAAACCAAAACCCCCGCTCTCCTCTCCTCCAATAAGGGCGTTATCCCTGATCATAATGGGGCCAATGTATTTGAACCCCACGGGGGTCTCCAACACGGGAACGTTGTAGAGCTTCCCCAAACCATAAAGCATACTAGTGCTAGTTACAGACTTGACCATAGCACCTCTTTGGCCTCGAACCTCTAGCAGATAGAGGGCCAGTAGAGCAAAAACCTGCAGAGGAGTAATGAACCGCCCCTTCTCGTCAATGACACCCAGTCGATCGGCATCGCAATCGAGAGCAAGGCCAACGTCAGCCTTTTTGGACACAACCGCAGAAGATAGGCCCTGTAGATTATGCATTACAGGCTCTGGTTGAGAGATACCCGGGAAAAAAGGGTTACGCTCCCCATTAAGTTCTGTCACCTGAGCTGAGGATCCAGAAAGAAACTCACGTAGATATCCAGCCCCTGCCCCATACATGCTGTCCACCACCACCTTTAGGCCAGCCTTCCCTAAGGACTCCATGTCCACTAGCCTATGTAGATGCTCCTTGTATAGGAACTCAGTCTCTACTTTTTGAACCATACTTGATTTGGATGCCTCCTCAAGAGAAAGGCGCTTAACGCCCCCATGACCCTGAATATGGGCGATAATCTCCTCCAGTGCGGCCACCACTTCAGGAGAAGCGCTTCCGCCGTATTCGGACTTGAATTTGAAGCCGTTCCATCTGGCAGGGTTATGGCTGGCCGTGATAACAACCCCCCCTGCGACGCCCCTGGCCACCACATTGTAGGCCAGGACAGGAGTGGGAACGGCCTTGGTCGAAAGAAAGGTCTTTACACCGTTGGCAGCACTGACTTCCGCCACAGCAGCGGCAAAATCCTCAGAGGAGAACCTCGTATCGTAGCCTAAAACCAAGCCCCGTTCAGCAAGACCGCGCTTCTGCAAATAGCTCGCAACAGCCTGAGCACAAATCCTTACGTTATCAAACGTAAAGTCTTCGGCTATGATACCTCGCCAGCCATCGGTTCCAAACTTAATGGTCATCTGGATTCTTTCAGAGAAAGGATATTATGTTAGGGTCCAGGACTGCACCAGGCCAGATGGCTATGCCTCTTTCCAGGCGATTGCCATCTCCAACTATAATGTCATCTCCCAGGACGCATCCCTCCCCAACGCTGGAGCCTTGACAGATACGGACACCGTTTCCAAGAATACAACCGTGTAAAGAGGCTCCCCGCCTTACCTCAACGCCGGACCATAGTATAGAGCCTGACAAGGAAGCCTCCTCCCCTATCTGGCAGCCAGGACCCAATACTAGAGGGCCCAGAAGACGCGCTCTAGGGCCAACAGAACAACCAGGACCTATGAGCACAGGCGCTCGTATCTCCGCCGATGGGTCTATGTTGCAGCCTTCTCCAACCCACAGATTATCCCTGAGCATAACGCCATCCATATCCAGCTTCACACTGCCAAGGAGTAGCTCTCGGTGAAGTTTCAGGTAATTTCTGGGATTGCCAACATCCATCCAATAGCTCCTTGAGCGCATACTATAAACTGGTACGCGCTCCTCCAGAAGCCGTGGAAACAGTCCCCTTTCAAACATGTAATGCTCCCCTTTGGGGATGTACTCCAGCACCTCTGGCTCAAGGATGTATGTCCCTGCATTGATCCATAGGGTAGTTACCTGATCAGGCTGAGGCTTCTCCAGGAACCGCAAAACACGACCATCAGGAGCGGTTTCCACAACGCCAAAGGGCGAAGGGTCCTCCACTGGAGTAAGGACAATGGTGGCCTTGGCTCCGTGCTGGCAATGAAAGTCAAGAGCAGCTCTCAGGTCAAGGTCTGTGAATATGTCACCATTGAAGACTAAAAAAGTGCCTGTGATCTGCTCTTCAACGTTTTTCACCGCACCCGCTGTGCCCAGAGGGGTAGTCTCCATTCCATAAGATAGAGAGACTCCAAAATCATTTCCATTGCCAAAATACTCCTGAATCTTTTCAGGTAGATAAGAAAGAGTTAGTATAACGTCTCGGACATCTACCTCTGTTAATCGCCTAAGTAGGCGCTCTAAGTAGGGGCGGTTGAGAACGGGCACCATGGACTTAGGTGTAGTGCAGGTGAGAGGGCGCAGCCTCGTGCCCTCACCACCCGCTAATACTACTGCCTGCATTCCCACCTCTGCGAGATGTAAGACCGCAACTCGTTACTCCAGAGCTATCGCGAACAACAGAACGAAACCTGGTTAGGTTGCGCTGTGCCTCGTTAAGACATGTCACAACTATAATTCTCGCTCACGACCTAGATATCAGGAGACAGCCCTGGATTCGCCAAGACCCATAAATGCCTCTCGGCGCAATATGTCGGCTTTATCTGTATGCTCCCAGGGTAGGTCAATGTCATCACGGCCAAAGTGCCCATAGGTAGCCGTTTGTTTGTAAATAGGGCGGCGCAGATTCAAGTCCCTCATAATGGCCGCGGGCCTGAGATCGAAGTGCTTGTTAACCAGCTTCATAATGGTCTCGTGGGGCACCTTATTGGTGCCAAAAGTCTCAATAGAAATAGATACGGGATGGGCCACCCCAATTGCATAGGAGATCTGAATCTCGAGTCTGTCTGCCAGACCTGCAGCGACGATGTTCTTAGCCACATAACGGGCGGCATAAGCCCCTGAACGATCTACCTTGGTGGGGTCCTTCCCAGAAAAGGCTCCGCCCCCATGCCGTGCAGCCCCACCATACGTATCCACAAGGATCTTGCGCCCCGTTAGTCCAGTGTCTGCCACCGGGCCTCCAATGACGAAACGTCCCGTCGAATTAACCAGATACTTAGTATTCTTGTCCCGGAGCGAGGAGGGAATGACCTGCTTGGCTACTCGCTCGATTAGGTCGCGCTCTATCACGCTGTCACTAACCTCTGGATTATGCTGAGCAGCCAGAATTACCGTGTGGACTCGCCGAGGAATACCGTAGGAGTATTCTACCGTTACCTGCGACTTACCATCGGGACGAAGATAGGGAAGTATACCCTCCCTTCTCACAAGAGCCAACTGCCTGCACAGTTTTTGAGCCAGATAGATGGGCATGGGCATCAGGTCTGGCGTCTCATTACAGGCGAAACCTACCATCATTCCCTGGTCACCAGCACCTATCTTGTCCGGATCGTCAGAGTAGTTGCTATTCATACCTCTCTTCTTGGCCTCAACGGAACGGTCAACCCCCAGGGCGATATCGGCAGACTGTTCCTGAATGGAGACCACGACTCCGCAGGACTGATAATCAAATCCATAACTGGACTGAGTATAGCCAGCTTCTCGGATAGCACGTCTAACAACCGAGGGAATATCTATATAGCAGGCAGTAGTGATCTCCCCCATCACCACCACCAGTCCTGTAGTGACACAGGTCTCGCAGGCTACCCGTCCAGCGGGGTCTTGAGCCAGAATCTCATCCAATATAGCATCAGAGATCTGGTCACATAGCTTATCTGGGTGGCCTTCTGTAACCGACTCCGATGAAAACAGGTACGATGGCGACTCTAAAAAGTCGAGTGCCATTATCTATCCTCCTTCACGCTCTTACGGAGGTGGTGCAATGCCCATCCACCGAACTTGATAATCTTAGAAATAAGGATAATACCATAATCCGCGGCTATGAGGAAACCTTGCCCTCACGTCCCCAACTCCCAGGTTGACAAATAGCGCTGCTGCTCTTCGGTCAAGGCATCAATAGAGACGCCTAAGGATAGGAGCTTGAGACGCCCCACCTCTATGTCAATCTCCCTGGGCACCGGATAAACCTGGGGCGAGAGATTGTTGCCCTCTTTGGCCAAGTACTCGACAGACAGAGCCTGGTTGGCAAAGCTCATATCCATAACACTGGCGGGATGTCCCTCGGCGGCAGCCAGGTTAATGAGACGTCCCTCTCCAAGGAGATAAAGCTTTCGCCCATCCTGCATGGAGTATTCCTCCACAAAGGGCCGCACCTGGCGTTTACTCACAGACATATCTTCCAGCGCCGGAATATTGATCTCTGCATTGAAGTGCCCGCTATTGGCTAATATGGCCCCATCTTTCATGTCTCCTATGTGCTCTCTGTCAATAGCATTGACGCCGCCAGTAACGGTGATGAACACGTCCCCAATGCGAGATGCCTCCCCTATGGTCATAACCTGATAGCCCTCCATTACCGCTTCCAGGGCCTTAATGGGCTGCACTTCGGTAACAATGACCTGGGCGCCCAACCCCCTGGCACGCATAGCTGCACCGCGGCCACACCAGCCGTAGCCACAGATAACCACCTTCTTTCCTGCCCACAGCACATTAGTCGCTCTAGTGATGCCATCTATAGTGCTCTGTCCTGTTCCATAACGATTGTCAAAAAGGTGCTTGGTTTCCGCCTCATTCACCGCTACAATCGGGTAACGAAGCTTCCTCTCCAGGGCGAGACTCCTCAGACGTATGACCCCAGTAGTTGTCTCCTCAGTCCCTCCAATGATGTTCTCGATTAGCTCAGTCCTCTCTTTGTGCAGGGAAGCGACCAGGTCTGCCCCATCGTCCAGAGTTATATGAGGCTTGTGGTCCAGGGCTGCGTGAATGTGTTTATAATAGGTAGCGCTATCCTCACCTTTGATGGCGTAGGTTGGTATCCCGTATTCAAAAGCCAAAGCCGCCGCTACGTCATCCTGGGTACTGAGAGGGTTGCTAGCACACAAGACGACCTGAGCACCGCCATCCTTCAGGGCGAGGGCTAGGTTAGCAGTCTCGGAGGTAACGTGAAGGCAACAAGAAATCCTGATGCCCCGCAGAGGCTCGTCTTTGGCAAACCTCTCCCTAATATGGCGCAACACCGGCATCTCTCGAGAGGCCCACTCAATACGCAGGCTCCCTTCTGGAGCCAGACCTCGGTCCTTGACGTCCCCTTTGCTAAGCTTAACCGCCACAAAATCCTCCTGCGTTAGGATTATGACAGCGGGATCTGGAGCATATCCACACCGCACGACTTTCGAGGAGCATAGGCAGCATGATACCTTATTTTCGTGTCTTTGCGCAACTTTTGAGGATTAGAGCGGGCGATCCCCTAGACCAGCAGTCCAACCAAATGTCCCATAGCACCACCTTAGACCACATGATTCCAGACAATTGCTATTGCTGAAATTCTAGAAGTGACTCGGAAAAACCTGTCGCATGCCCCACCTTGTAAGGTGGGACATAAAACGCATTTCCGAATGGCTCTTAGCAAACTGAAGATTAATTGAGTCCCGAAGGACAAAGCCCATTTGGCGGGGGTCTGGGCATATCCCCTAATACAAGTGTACCCCTTCCCGCCGAAGGAATCGGAAAAACATGTCAAAGTTTAATGCTTTAAATAAAAAGCTATCGCGGCAATGTGCTTGCAGCCGTTACATTTCCTTTTGCGTCCAACTGGAATTGATAGAGGTTAGTTCCCGAATCTAACCCAATGATGCGCCTTAAGTTGTCCCTTTCTATTTGAATCTCCTTCCTAGTCAGTTTTCCAGAAGTATCAAGCGTGTAAAACAATGTAGATGAGCCACCGCGCGAATAAACATCTGCAAAAAATAAAAACTGGTTTAAAGGCTCAACTTTGCCTTGATTAAATCTTTCAAGTCCTAGAAGAAGTGTATGCTCTGAACTGGCAAAATACTGGTTTGCTATGGATGCAAAAAACTCCTGCGGGGCATTTTGGAAAAAAGCCCCATTTCCGGGGGTGTTGCTGCGCAGGTAATTTTGATCATCTAATCCAGCTTGCCTTAGTAAGTCTTCTTCACGCCCTTTCAGCATAGGATTAGCATCTATATAGCTAGCCTTAACCCTATGATTTAACTCATGCACTGCTACCAAGCTAAACACATCAGAATAAAATGGTTTAACATCATTTGGAAATCCATTCTCTTCTGCACTGCTTACTCTCAAGCCAAAAATATTGATTCCGGCTCTGCCTCTCGATCCCAAGCCTTTAGTCTCAAGAAAATCCCCAACTGTAATGATTGTAAGATCATACATTTCCCTAGGAACCGAGCCTAGTATCGATTTTATTACCCCTAATTGTGTTTCATCAAGCCCATTATTATCAGTAACAAGAACGCCATAGTCTTTAAAGATGTCTCTTCTTGGACCAACTAGTCCTAGGGTATCAACTATTTGGTCACTAATTATGGCAGTAAGAGGACGCGCATCTACAAGATTCCTATGGGCTTGAGCTCTAAAAGCGCCTCCAAATGGATACTGAGTTACATCTAACGTGGCAGTCCGGTATATAATTTTCTTGTCTTTAGCCAGATTTGTATAAAAGTTAAATATTTCCTCTCTGCGGTCCAATCCGCGATCATGTAAGAGAACCATGTCACCTAGGAAATAATGGCTGTTGATTATAGACTGGACAGTAGGGGAATCTCGTGTTAGGGCACTCCTATTGCTTTGAAGGTATGCGTCAGTTTGTTTGTTTATTATGTCTGTTATTGAGGGGTATAACGCCTGCTGCAATCTAGCACGCTCGGCTTCACGGCCAGTCCAAAATGATCGGTTATTAAGGTAACCATGTAGATTCTCGGTAAGGGGGTGGTTAGAGAAATATTCCTTAAAAAATAATTCTAAGCTATTAACGTTTAAATTTTTATTTTCCAGAATTTCGT
>JACQTT010000006.1 GCA_016210665.1 Chloroflexota bacterium
GCCTTCCAGGGAAAGATTGCCTTAAGCGGTGTCCCTGCGCTCTGGGTCAACTCGGACTACCCTTCGTACTGGTTATCACACACCTATGACAGCTATATTGCCCAGGGCTGGGTTAGTAGCGCCAATCATAAACTAGACGTAGAGCCTGATGGTACGCTCGTATCCCCGCAACCCTACAAGGGTCAGGTTACAGTTCCGCAAAGCGTCAAGGTGGGGTTTTCTAGCGACGCTGCTTTCCTTGGAGGTGACCTTGTCCATGTAGACCGCAAGGTACAGGTGAAAACTCTCACAGAGCCAACACAGACGACTAACACTAAATCAACCGAAGGACCTATTGCTCTAGATATAGTAGCAGCTCGATTCTCCAAACGGCTCAATCCCAACGACGCCTACAATTTAGACTCCTCTGTGTCCATTGCTACTGATAGCGAGCTAAGGAGGACTGGAACCGACTACCCAGAATGGATAAAAACCTATTATCTGCAGTTACCCGGTTCTCTACCCGATAGGGTGAAAGTGCTGGCGAGAGAGGTGACTCGGAAAGCGGACAATCCCCTAGACAAAGCCTTGGCTGTACAAGGATACCTGAGAGCCGTTGAATATAGCCAGGAGATAGATGCGCCTCCCTTTAACGCCGATGGAGTGGACCATTTTCTTTTCGAGACCAGGAAGGGATACAGCGATTACTTCGCTTCAGCGATGGCGGTGATGCTAAGATCGGTAGGCGTTCCGGTCAGGGTAGCAGCAGGATACTGGTATGGCACCTACGATATAAAAGAAAAGGTTTACATCATTAAAGATACCGACAGTCACGCCTGGCCTCAGGTATATTTCCCTCACTATGGGTGGATCGACTTTGAGCCCTCGCCCAACCGTCCTTTACCTCAGAGGGATTTCCTTCCCGGTGGCCTGCTAGAGACTTCGGAGTTTTTTGACCCTTTTGTCGAAGAGCTTGAGAGCCTGGAAAATTTTGAGGGAATTAAAGAGGAACCAGTACCAGATGGAGGCAGTCCTGTCGAAAGAGGGATATTGACACCCTGGTTTTCGTCCCTTGCGGCAGCTGTATTTCTTCTCCTGTTATCGCTGATAGCCTGGTGGTACTCCTGGCATCACAGGTTAGCTTCGGTGGAGGTAGCAGAAAGAAGCTATACCAAGATGAGTCGGCTGGCCTCTCTGTCCCGATTGCAGCGTCGAGCCCAGGAGACGCCTATGGAATACGCTAATAAGCTTGGGCAAGCCATTCCACCTATCCAGGAGGAGGCCAAAAGCATCGCCAGAGCCTTTGAGCAGGTTCAGTACGGAAGGAGAAACCTGACAGACGAAGAATCTGGAAGAGCTGAATTGGCCTGGCGAAAGGTTCGAGGCTGGTTGCTTATGAGGGCAATAACGACGCGCCTGAGAGGGAAGTGATGGCTTCTCTTTACTATGCTGTTTTTGAAACCCGGCTAGGCTGGATGAGTGCCCTCGCCTCTTCCCGGGGTCTTAGAAGAACAACCCTTCCTATGGCCACGCCAGGCAGATGTGTGCTTCCTTTGAATAAAGAGATCGCTGGAGCCACATTTTCTAGCGGAACCTTTCTACGGCTCAGGGAAAAGCTAAATCGTTTCTTCTGTGGCGAACCAGTAATATTTGACGAACCTCTGGATTTAGAAGACGCTCCTCCCTTCTTCAAGGCCGCCTGGAAGGCTTGCCAATCCATACCTCTTGGGGAGACCCGCAGCTACCGGTGGCTGGCTTCTCAAGCTGGCAGAGCCACGGCAAGCCGGGCGGCCGGACAGGCCATGGCCAGAAATCGGCTTCCCATAATTGTTCCATGTCACAGGGTAATAGGAACCGACGGCAGCCTTTGTGGTTTCGGCAGCCGCGCCAGGGAGTTGGAGCTAAAGCAGGAACTGCTGAATATTGAAGCCGAGGCTGCTAAGAACCTTCGGGAAAAGGTAGCGTTGGCTCTTCTAAAGACCTGAGGCAGTTTTACCTTTTGTAGCCCATAGCGCGGGACCCCTGGACAGTCCTCGAATCTTCTTCAGCGTGGTAAGGTGCCTAGGTTGAGGCAACTATTGGCCGGGCCAGCAGCTCCTGGATAGGTCGCTCCAGGGCCCGGGCTAGGGAAACAAGAGTCTCATACCTAGGCGACTGCTCGCCGTTTTCAAGCCGGACCAGGGTAACCCGTCCGATGCCGGCCGCATGTGCTAGGACTTCCTGAGTTAGTCCAGCGGATTCCCTCAATTGCCGGATTCTGTGGCCGATGGCCTGTTGCCCAGCGACAGCGATGGCCTCAACTCTGGGTCTATATGACGTATCGCAGTAATGCCGAGCGAAGTCCCAGGGTAGCGCAATGGCCTCGCCAAGCTTCGTGTGCAAAATGAGCTCGTATGGATTTGGCAGTTCTATGCTCACGACATTTTCGAGCTCCCTGACCTCGGAAATGTCTGCGAATGGAACGAGACCCCTGCAACTGTCCGCAAACGTGAACTCAATCCCCTCCTTCAAAAGGCTTGCAGAGGTTATCATACGGTCCGCGTTCCTGACGAGAACTGCACTCATACTTGCTTCTTTATCTCCGATGTATGTCGTCCCATGCCTTCCTTATCGCCTCCGTGTGCTTCTGATATGCCTCTAAGATGCTCCGATAGTCACCAGGCGAGGGATCATCCATAAATCTCCCGTTGTTCAGCTCGATTCGGCACACGTCCTCATTGCCGACCCAGACATGAACGTGGGGAGGCTCAAACTCGTTTTCCCTGGTGTTCACAACGAATCGGTATTGTCCCTCTCTCGCTATGGTGGGCATCCACTTCTTCTGTGAGCCTGTGAGTTTATTGCGAAATCGCCGATTTTCAGTTTCAATACGGCTTCGAGGCCAGTCCCAATAACGCTATCTAGAGGAATTTATTCACAGGCTCCATGTATAGCACGCCGCCGACTCGCCTGTCCGGCACTTAATGTATCATATACGATACAAGCAGTCAAGGGGCTGGGGTTCCCTTGATAATGAGCGAACTTTTTGCGGCCAGATCTGGTGCCGAGGCTGAGGCAACTCTTGATGTGCTAGGTCTTCAAGCTGTGTGATGCAGCGATGTTGTTGCTCTGAGGCTCAGGTTCTTCCCACCAGGTCCGTGAGCTTCTTGGCCATCTGTAGCTTGCGGAAGCTGGTGTAGCGGGGTCCCTGCATAGCGCCCTGGGGAGCATCACCAAAGGGAATGGGGCCGATGGGCCTGGCCTTCTCGGAGAATATCAGCTTGTATTTGCCCTCTTCTCCGTAGGGTTCGATGCGAGCCACGGGGGCGTAGTGAGTTATGGCAGATACGGGCTGCGTTTGGTAGGCAGCGATGTACTTGATCTTGTCCAACATGCCACCCGATATGCGGATGGCGTACCAGCAGTCCTCGCCTAAGAACGTCTGCTCGAAGCCTTCCCTCTGAGCGGGGACGACTACGGTATCCAGGATCGTTGATGGCGTTCGGGGCGGCGACACTGCATCCACAGCCGCCGGTTCGGCGACTGGCTTGGGAAACTCGAAGGCTCGCAGTCCCACTAGGGGAGGATCTGGAGGATCTCCTTCAGGAAGCCCTGGGTGTCAGCCTTCTCGGCCTCGGTCAAGGCGGGCTCTTGCGGGGCATTGCCATTGTCTAGGTGGCACTGGTTGACCTCGCTGGCGCGCTTGACCAACGCGTACTCCAGCCATGTCACGTGGGCGCGGTTCAGACCGCCACTAGCGGAGACAAACACAATGCCCCAGTTCCAGAAGTCTTTGTCCTGGACGTGGTTCTCGATTCGGTTCCGGACGCTGTCTGCCTGCCCGATGTAGAGGGTGGGCAAGTTAGCATACTCTTCCATGTAGCCTCGAAGGATGTACACGCCGGTGCGTTGGAGCTCGGGGCGCTGGCGAACCTCACTCCATTTGGTGCGCGGGAAAGCGACGCCGACTCCAGTCCAGTTCATCCGGTCGATTACGCGGACTCCTTCCGGATCGCCGTCAGGGACAAAGATGCGTATGGTGAATGGATCAGCCATGGCGTGCTTTGCAACCTCGCTCAGCTATGCCCCCCGTGCTTTCGAGCTTCTGTCGCAGTTCGACTTGCTGAAGATGCCAACCAGTCAGTTCTCTACGTGAAGTTCGAATTCCGCCGGTGAGCCAAACCAGATTCGAACCTCTAGCCTATTCTACTATCCTACAGCCGTCCCCCTCAAGGGCTCGCTATTAACCCATGGGCTTCTCAACACCTTCAAGCTGGGTACGCTGGCGCAGCAAAGCCAAGCTTTTCAGTCGGTCTCCTTTGTCCTGGCGAATCTGGTGGGAGAGAAGGGTTGAACAGGCATGTCTATATCTCGTTTCAATATCATATCTGCCACGATGCGCCCCATGAGGGGGCCAAGAAGAATGCCCTTGCGCCCCGCTCCTGTAGCCAGATATACACTCTCCCAGCCATAGGCTTGCCCTATTATTGGCAGCCCGTCAACGCAATAAGGACGAAGACAGGCTGTCTGTCGTATCAGTTGCGCCTCGCCCAAAGCAGGGAGCATATTGAGGAGCGCCCTCATAATCTTGTCTCTGGCTGCATGGGTGGGTATTTCATCAAATCCTACCTTCTCTTCCGTGGTGCCAGCCCAAATCAGGGCATCGGGCTTGGTGCTGGCATAGTTGCCCGCCCAGCCTATAACCGACTGCAAAGGAGGGCCAGGGGCCTGAAGGCGCAATATCTCTCCTTTGAGAGGCTCGATGGGGACGGGCTGGCCTAACCATCGTGATGCGGAACCCGTCCAGGGACCCATAGCTAGAACTGCCTCCTGACAAACTATCTCCCCCGAGGCGAGGATCACCTTGATCCCGCCTCCGTCCTTCTCGAGGCCGCGGATTTCGCCGTGGCGTATCACCGTTCCATACTTCTCGGCAGCTTGGGCCAGGGCGAGGATAAAACGATAGGAGTCCACCTCTGCCGTTCCCTCTGTGTAAACGCCGCCAAGAGCCTTGCTGGATATTCGAGGATCCAGGTCATTAAGCTCTTTCGCCTCTAACCACTCAACCTGATAGCCGTGTTGTTTCTGCTGCCATAAGAAGTTGGCCTTCAGCCTCTCCGCCTCCTCCTCGGCGAAGGCGAGGGACAGCGTTGGCTTCAGGCGAAACTGGATATCAATGCCAGTCTCCTGGGGTAGAGAGAGGGATAGGCCCAGATGGAGTTTCATGGCCGCTATGGTGAGAGGTAGAAGAGGACCTGGAATCCCATCGCCCCCCAAGGGGCTAAGAGCGCCATAGGCAAACCCAGAAGAGTGGCTACCCAC
This sequence comes from Chloroflexota bacterium, assembly GCA_016210665.1. Classification (GTDB taxonomy): domain Bacteria; phylum Chloroflexota; class Dehalococcoidia; order Lucifugimonadales; family JACQTT01; genus JACQTT01. The sequence continues at coordinate 5,281 of JACQTT010000006.1, forward strand.
CGATTCCCGTTCTATGATAATAACCTGCTTGCCTTCTTTACCCAGGTAGTAGGCTGTGGCACAACCCACAACGCCTCCCCCTAAGACGACTACGTCTGCTATTTTAGCAGTCATATATTCACTCCTACCATTTCAAAATAACATCTTAAGCTAAAAGCCCAACTCTCTAAAGGCCTTTACTGACCGGTTCTCTTCTAGCGGGGTGCAAAACCGTTTCGATCTTCCTCCCCTGACCCCCGCCAAAGGGCTTCGCCCCTCTGGGCATCCTTTTTTAGCAGCCTGTTGGAGAGATGGGAGGTGCGGACGGCATACCTGGCGAAACCGAACAATGTCACAAGCTTCTCAAGCTCAAAAGCAGGGGCTTACAAATCGTGCTATGATTACGGCTGGGTGGCTAACCCCCTTCTTGGAGATAGAAGCGGAATGGTTTACGACTTTCATACCCATACCTTTTTGAGTGACGGGGTGCTCTCCCCTTCAGGTTTGGCACGAGAGGCCCTGGTCAGGGGCTACAAGGCCATAGCCATTACGGACCACGTCGGTGCAGGCAATCTGGAGCCTGTATTAAAGGTCCTGATCAAAGAGTGCGAGGCTATCTCCCGCTCCTGGGATATTCTGGCTATACCAGGAGTAGAGATAACCCACGTGCCTAAAGGTACTATAGATGAGTTGGCTCGTCAGGCCAAGGCGATGGGAGCCAAAATCGTAGTAGTACATGGTGAGACCATGGCTGAACCTGTTGAGCCGGGGACCAACCTAGCTGCTCTTCAATGTCCCTATGTGGATGTTCTTGCCCATCCCGGCCTCATTAGCGAGAAGGAGGCTGAGCTAGCGGCGAAGAATCGCATCTTTCTGGAGCTTTCTTCTCGGAGAGGGCACTCTCTAACCAACGGATTGGTGGCTCAGAGAGCCCTTTTGGCAGGGGCAAATCTTGTCTTAAACTCCGACGCTCACGACGTTCCGGACCTGCTTACCAGGGAGCTGGCTCACAGGATCACCTTCGGTGCAGGAGTTCCTGAGAAGCAGGTCTCTAAAGTTCTCCAGGAGAACCCCTTAGCTCTTCTCCGCCGGCTAGGTCTTATATCTGAGAGATAGGCTGGAACACCCTGTCTACAAAGGTCTAGGAATTTGCCTTTTAAGCCTAGACCTCTTCTTCAACCGATGGCGAGGCGAACATCTTGTGCGGTAGCCATTGATCTCTGAGGGGGTCAAACCTGACCGTACCCAAGAACCTCCCATCGCTGCTATATGCTCGACATTCCTGGTAAGCCTCTGAATGGGGGATACGTAGAGTCAAGGGGAGAGGACGACCGCTCAAGATGAGATGTTCTATACGAGAGTCAACCGCCACAGCTTTCATATGAAGGAGAGGGTAATCTATAGGATACAAGAGTTCCCGCCAAGAGCCTTCTTTTAGAGAATCTTCTAATTGTGGAAGAGGAATTGCCTCTCTGATAGAAAAGGGGCCGGTCTTGAGGCGGGTCAGCGCTTTTAGATATGCCCCGCACGCTAAGGCCTCACCCAGGTCATGGGCTAAAGCTCTTATGTAAACGCCTCGGCCACACTCTATCTCCAATACCATATCAGGCTGGGACCACTCTGTCAGATCTATACGCAAGACCTCTACCTTGCGAGGCTGGCGGGGCACTTCGATACCCATACGGGCCAGGTCGTAAAGCCGTTTCCCTTCCCTCTTGAGAGCGCTGAACATAGGCGGGACCTGGTAGATATTGCCTCGAAAAGCCGCAAGCGCCCTCTCTATCTCATGACGAGTAATGCCGGAGGCATCCCCGGTCCTTACAACTTTCCCTGCAGAATCGTAGGTATCGGTAGTAACCCCCAGCTTTACCACAGCCCGATACGTCTTAGCGCTCGCTACCAGATATTCCATTATCCTGGTCGCTTGACCGAAGAGGACAGGAAAAACCCCTGTAGCCTGAGGGTCTAGTGTGCCTCCATGTCCCACATGCTTCTGAGCGCTGAGGCGTTTGATGCGCCGAATGACATCCATGGAAGTCATATCCAGCGGCTTATCTATGTTAAGGATACCGTCGAAAAAGGGGCCACTCATAAAGGTTCCTCGGAGTTGCCGCTGTTGGGAGCTATCTCCTCTATTATCTCCAAAAGCCGTGCCCCATATTCGATAGAATCATCCAACACAAACCTGAGCTCTGGTGTATTACGAAAAGAGAGTCGCCGACTCAACTCCCGCCTCAAAAAACCCGTAGCTGAGTTGAGGGCTTGGATGCTTTGTGCTTTGGCCCCTTTGTCCCCCAAGACGCTCACGAAAACCTTGGCATAGCGAAGGTCCTTAGAGATATCTACATGAGTAATACTGAGGACGGAAGATAATCTGGGGTCCTTTATCTCCGTCACTAATAATTGGCTGATTTCTTGACGCAGTAATGCGTTGACACGATCAACACGGCGAGTCATAGGTATTCCTTTCCCGGGGTCAAGTAAAGTTGTTCAAGACGCTCTTCCTAAGACGCCTTAAGACTGGGATTAATAATACGCTACTTAAGGGGGGACAGGGCTGGTGTCGGACAACTCCGTAATCGGACGCTTCACTCCGTGTGATGAGCTTCTACTATATCCCCTTCTTGGAAGTTGGTGAAGCCCTGCACACCTATGCCACATTCGTAACCTGCAGTCATCTCTCTGACGTCGTCTTTGAAGTGCTTAAGACTACTGACTACGCCTTCAAAGACCACTACTCCCTTACGCAGCACTCGTACAAGGGAACTGCGGGTAATTCTACCATCTTTCACATATGACCCTGCGATCTTGGTTCCTTTCCCTACACTAAAAACGGCTCGTACCTCGGCATGGCCTTCAACCACGTCCTGGAGAGGTCGCTGCAACAGGCCCTGAAGAGCCTTCTGAACGTCGTCTATCGCATTGTAAATAATGTCATAGAAGCGTATATCTATCCGCTGTTGCTCGGCCAGGTGCTTCGCCCCTGGTTCGGGACGTGTATTAAAGCCAATAATGACTGCTCTAGAAGCTGTGGCCAAAAGCACGTCACTCTCTGTTATGCTTCCGGCGCCCGTATGAACAAACCTGATCTTGGTTTTTTCGGTACTGAGGCGTTCGAGAGAACTCTGCAAGGCATCGATACTTCCATGAACATCGGTTTTGATGATGAGGTTCAACTCCTCAAACTCGCCCGCCTGAATCTGGGAGGCAACATCCTCTAAAGAAAGGGCTCGGCTCACCCTCGTCTCTACCTCCTTTAGGCGCTGAGTCAACATCTCCCGGGATATTTGTTCACTGGGGACAACAGTCAGTGTATCTCCAGATGCAGGCAGCCGCTCCAATCCCAGCACCTCTACTGGGGTAGATGGTCCAGCCTGTTTAATCCTTCGCCCTTTGTCGTTAATAAGGGCCTTTACCCTTCCCCGGGTATCTCCTACTACTAAGTAGTCTCCCACTCTAAGGGTTCCCGTTTGCACCAGAGCGGTTACCAAGGGTCCTTTGCTTTTGTCCAGTCTCGCCTCTACTACTACCCCTATTGCTGGACGGCTGGGGTTGGCTTTAAGCTCTGCGACCTCCGATACAACAAGTATGTTCTCCAAGAGATCATCAATGCCTGTTTTCTCTTTAGCAGAGATAGAAACACAAATGACATCCCCGCCCCACTCTTCAATAAGGAGACTCTGCTCAGCAAGCTGGCGCTTTACCCTCTCGGCATCTACCCCAGGCTTGTCCATTTTGTTAATGGCTACCACAATTGGTACGCCGGCAGCTTTGGCATGGTTAATGGCTTCTATTGTTTGAGGCATAACACCATCGTCCGCTGCCACCACCAGTACGGCAATGTCCGTCGCCTGAGCGCCACGGGCACGCATGGCGGTGAAGGCTTCATGGCCTGGGGTATCAAGAAAGGTAATTGGCTGACCGTTGTATTCTGCCTGGTATGCGCCTATGTGTTGAGTGATCCCCCCAACCTCAGTAGCGGTGACATTGCTTTTTCTGATAGCGTCCAGAATGGTAGTTTTGCCGTGATCCACATGTCCAAGTATGGTTACTACAGGAGCTCGTGATACTAACTGGGACGCCTCCTCGGTCTCATCAGCCACAATGAGAGGTCCTGGGCGTTTTCCTCTGGATTCAATAAGAGGCTTAATTTCAAACCCCATATCCTTGGCCGCTCGAGTAGCAGTATCGTAGTCAATGGCTTGGTTTATGGTTACCATAACCCCATTGCGCATTAGTTGCTTTATCAACTCGATGGCGCTAACATCCATCATTTGGGCGAGTTGATGAACTACGATCGCCGATGGAATCTGCAGAGTTTTCTTGGATTCCTTAGTAGTCATTTCTATCAAGCTGTTGCTTCGATAACGATTCCGTTACATTGGGAGATTAGGTTTTCCAGGTCCTCTTGAGAGACGCTGCCTCTAAGGACCCACTCGAGGCGGCTTCGCTTCAAGTTCTTGTCCCAGCAGGAGAAGCTTTTGCACAAGTAGGCACCCCTTCCAGTCTTCTTACCAGTTAGGTCCAGTTCTATTCTGTCCTGCGGAGTGCGTACAATGCGGAGAAGGTCTCCCTTGCTGGTCTTGAGTCCGCAGGCTACACAACTCCTCAGGGGAATATGGCGAGGACGTCTAGGCATCGTCGTCTGTATCCTCCTCATTCACAACTGGGGTTCTTTCCCGCCGTCCGCCTGATTTTTTGACCCTAGCCTGCTCATCCCGTTGATTACCCCGACTGGGGACACGGGCAGGCGCTCGGTCACTCTTACGACGTTTCGGTGCCCTGGGACCCATGATATCCTCGGCAAAGCGCAACGTAGAAGGTTCGGCTACGGTTTTGGGGATGGCCCACACTTCCTCAGGCACTTCATCTAAGGACAAAGCCTGCCCTTCAGGTACAGGTTCCCCCTTCTCTTCTGTGGACAGAGCAGTCAACTCCTCTTCGAGAGATGGTATTGGCTCTCCTCTTGAAGTAACCTCGGACACCGAGACCTCTGCTACTCTCGAATCAGCAGCTATTTCAGTTGCGAGAGCCTCCACAGCCTCTTTCAACTCTTCCTTTTGAGGTGGGGTTTCAGGCGATACAGCGGCCGTTTGGCCCCGACCGGCTTCTTGAGCCTCTGCGATCCGTTGTATCCTAAGAGCCTCGGCCTCGGATGAGCTCTTGATGTCCACCCTCCAACCAGTGAGTTTGGCGGCAAGGCGAGCATTCTGCCCCTCCTTTCCGATAGCCAGGGACAACTGGCGGTCAGGCACTACAACCAGAGCCGAACCTTCCTTATCATTCTGTTCCACTCTCAATACTTGTGACGGGCTGAGGGCATTACCTATGAAGGCAGCCATGTCTTTATCCCACAAGACAACGTCTATTTTTTCACCCTGAAGCTCATTTACAATATTCTGTATTCGAATACCGCGAAGGCCCACACAGGAACCCACAGGGTCAATGCCCTCCTGGCGTGCCCAGACAGCGATCTTACTTCGGGCGCCAGCCTCTCGAGCGGCGGCCTTGATTTCTACAAACCCATTATAGATCTCAGGTACCTCTAGCTCAAAAAGGCGTTTCAGCAAGTTCTTGTGAGCACGAGAGGTTATAATCTCGGGACCCCTGCTGGTGCGGGATACTTGCAGGATGTACACCTTCATCCTCTGTCCAACACGATAATGTTCTTGAGGTACCTGTTCAGTGGCCGGAAGGATAGCTTCGGCTCTCCCCAGGTCAACAGTTATCTGTCGGGGCTCCATGCGTTGAATCACGGCGCTGATAACGTCACCCTCCTTACTGGCATACTCTTCATATACTGATTCACGCTCAGCCTCTCTAAGACGCTGTAAGACTACCTGCTTAGCCGTCTGGGCGGCTATTCTTCCTGCATTAGGGGTGGTGAACTCTATGGGGATTGTCGCGCCCAGTTCTACCTCTTTCTCTATCTTCCGGGCGTCAATCTGGGAAATCTCGTTCTGAAGATCGCTGGGGACCTCTACTACGGTTTTCAAAACATATGCTTTTACCTCACCCGTGGCAGGGTTTAGCCTAACAGAGATGTTTCGCCCTTCCATCATGGCGTCTTTCTTATAGGCTGAGATGAGGGCTGCTTCTATAGCGGCCATCACCGTCTCTTTGGGCAAATTACGTTCAGCAGCCAGTTGAGTAACGGCTATCAAGAAATCACTCTTCATTGCCAAATCACCTGCCTACGTCTGAACAAAAAAGTGGGTTTCCACCCACTTTTACAGTCCAACCTATTCACTCCAAAGAGTATCATCTTTTTCTCTGCTGTGCAAGTATCTGTACTCGTCCAGTAGATTAGTGACACTTTGCCTCCTCTTTTTGGATTTGTCTTTTAGAGAGGAACTGGATGGGAGTGAGATAGCCCAGAGCCTGGTGAGGACGGATGTTGTTATAGACCCGCTCCCATTGCTGAAGGGCC
>JACQTT010000018.1 GCA_016210665.1 Chloroflexota bacterium
ACAAACGAGACTCCTGCTTCCATCTGCTACTCCTTTCTGGCTCGGCCTAGCACGATGCGGGCTTTATAAGCCCAGGCAACTGATCGGGCTCTTAAGATATGGGGTGTGACGACCCTGCTGAGCCACGGCCTCTTACAACCCAGGGCGAACCGGTCTGTCACACCTCTATACCAATGATACAAGATACAAGGGCGAGCGGCCGCTGACTACTTAACGCTGAAACTAATACACTACACTTTATTTAGTACACGCTTGAGGGTACCATTCACGTTACTGAAGAGTAACTGTTTAGGAGCAATGACTACGTGGGCAGTGGTGGGGCCTGTCTCCGTCTCTACCAGAACTTCGTCGTTGACTTCCAGGTCAAGGCCGGCGTTTTCAAAATAGTGGACTCTTCCGCCTCGCGTAAATCTAACTCCTACCAAATTTGTAGCTCTCAACATATCACCTTCGCCAGTGGTTATAATAGCGTAAGCATCAGATCCTCTAGGGCCAGCCGTGGATTGGCATTTTGGTCCAGATAACTTGATGTCCTCTGTATGGCCTTAATACTGGAGGTGATTCCTTGGGAGGAAGTTTCCACGTCCAGGAGCGTTCTTATGGTTGGAGAAAGGGTTGAGAATCCGCCAATGGTTGTGAAATCTTCGGCTCCTTGTATTATCAGTAGAATGTCTCGGTAGAGGCCTGCCATTAAGCGTAGCTCCTCCTGGACGGCCTCCCGATCCCGAGTGTGCAGTGTCGCCAACTCTGCGGCATAGGCGAATCGCTCCTCCAAGCTCCCTTGGACGACAGAGGCTATACCCTCAAGACGTTTCAACCTCTCCTCTAGGACGGAGGGATCAGACAGTGCAGCTAGAGCCCAGCCCAGGCATCCTTCGGATTGCCTAGCCAATTCCTGCGCCCTGGCGTGATCAACAGAATAGCGGGCTTCTAGCTCCTTGGCGACTCTTTCTACGGACAGGGGTCGAAACTCAATGCGCTGACAGCGTGATTTAAGAGTGGGAAGAAGGCTCTCCTCTCTGGATGTTAAGAGAATCAGAAGGACATGGTCCGGGGGTTCTTCAAGGGTTTTGAGGAGGCAGTTGGCAGCCTCCTCACTTAACCGCTCTGCGCCGTCAAATATAAACACTCTATTCTTTCCCTCAAAGGGCTTCAGGCTGGCCACCCGTTGGATCTCTCTGACCTGATCTATGGCTATCTCCGTGCGCATCCTCTCTCTGACCCCTTCTTCCTGGGGGATTAAGGCAACGATTTGTACATCAGGATGCTGATTTTTGGCAATCCTAAGGCACTGGGAACACTGCCCGCACGGCCTCTCGGAGTCAAGGCAGTTGACTGCTTGGGCCAACTCCAGGGCGAGGGTCCTTTTCCCAACATGGGGAGGGCCTACGAAGAGGTAAGCATGGGATAAACGATCCCCCCTGAGGCTTCTCTGAAGAAGGCTAACGGCGGTATCATGTCCAACAGTTCGCCACATATTTCTAATATACGTCACAGTGCATCAGGTCCTGAAAGCTCTCACGGCGTCTGATGAGGCGAGCTTCTCCATCCTTCACCATTACAATGACAGGCCTGGGCGCTAGGTTGTAGTTGCTAGCCATGGACGGGCTATAAGCGCCGGAGGAGGGGATAGCTACAATATCGCCAGGTTCCAAAATGGGCATATCGGCGTCCTTTATTAGTATATCCCCAGACTCGCAGAACTTCCCCGCCAGGGTCACGCGCTCCTTGGGCTGCTTCCTCATTTCGCTGGCTTTTACAGCCTCGTATATGGCGCCGTATAGAGCGGGGCGAATGTTGTCTCCCATACCTCCATCCAGAGAGACGTACTTGCGTAGGCCGGGGATCTCCTTTATGGCACCGACCGTGTATAAGGCTACACCAGCCTGTCCGACAATAGCGCGCCCTGGCTCGATGACTAGCCTAGGCTCATCCAAGCCCAGGGAGCGACACCGGGACGTCAAGGCAGAAACGATGGTCTGGGCATAGGCCTTTACTGGAGGAGGAGGCTTATCCATTACATATCCGATAGCGAAACCGCCTCCGGGGCTTATCTCCTTTAGCTGAAACCTCTCCTTGAAGCGAGCCGCAAAGGCGAGGACGACATCTATGGCTATAGCGTAGGGTTCTAGCTCAAAAATAGGGGAGCCCAAATGAAAGTGGAGCCCCACCAGGTTCAAGTTGGGCAAGGACAGGGCATGTATAAGCCCCTCCTCCGCCTGCCCGGTTTCTATGGGGAAGCCAAATTTACTGTCAAGTACGCCCGTCGTGGTGTGCGCATGGGTATGGGGATCCACTCCCGGAGAGATTCGCAGCATAATATTCTGGATTAGGCCGGCCTTTCCAGCCAGGTCGTTTAGCATGTTAAGCTCGGAGATGTTGTCCGCTACGACCCTTCCCACCCTGTTATCCAAAGCCATCTCCAGCTCTTGAAGGCTTTTATTATTACCGTGAAAGTAGATCTCCTCCATTGGGAACTCGACGGCCAGGGCCACTGCGAGTTCTCCACCGGAGACTACGTCTAGTCCGAGCCCCTCCTCTCTAATGAGCTTGGCTAAGGCGGGGTTAAGAAAAGCCTTAGAAGCGTATATGACACCTGTGTTGGGATAAAGGCTGGTGAACTCTCTTACAAACTCGCGGCATTTATCTCTTAAAGTGGCTTCGTCAAAGACATAGAGAGGGGTGCCAAATTCCGAGGCAAGGTCAACAACGTCGCAGCCACCCAGGACCAGGTGGCCTTGGGCATTGACCCCGGCGGTTACTGGGAAAAGAGGGGCTTTAGGGAAGGTCATTTGTGTCTCCTATAGGCTCACCATATTATTCATGGCTCTAGCAGAGCGCTGAATCCCGACTGGTCAGGACGACCATCTTCCAGGCCCCGATTCTATCGGGCACTCCCCTTTTTCCGCAGCCTTCTAGTGGGTGTCGAGCTCGAGGGCATTGACCTACAGTTTAGACTATACCAAAATGAGTTATCATTAGGGAAGGTGCCATGGGGAAGACTATTGAAAACGTCCTTGAACTAATAGGCGATACACCCCTCATTAGGCTGAGGCGGGTTGTCCGTCCAGGCTCTGCATCGATTTGGGCCAAAATGGAGTGTCTCAATCCGAGTGGGAGTGTCAAAGACCGTAGTGCGTTAGCCATGATACGCAACGCTGAGGAACAGGGGAGTCTTCGATCAGAAGACATTATCATTGAGGCCTCGGCAGGAAATATGGGGATATCCCTGGCTACGGTGGCTGGGGCCATGGGATACCGTCTCATAATCGTATTGCCTGATACTATGCCTTTGGAGCATTTGGAGCTTCTCCGCAGGCTTGGAGCCGATCTCTATCTTACGCCTACCCAGGAGGGTATGGAGGGAGCTCATAAAGTAGCGGGAGAGCTAGTTCGCAGATATGAGGGGCATGTGATGCTTAGCCAGTTTGACAATCCAGCCTGCTATAGGGCTCACAGAGAGCATACAGCCCCAGAGATTCTGGAGGCTCTACAAGGCAAACGAATAGATGCGTGGGTTGCTGGGGTAGGCACTGGGGCGACTCTTTCCGGCGTAGGGGAAGCTCTAAAAGAGCATAACCCTAACGTCCTTGTTATAGCCGTTGAGCCCTCCTCCTCGCCGCTTCTAAGTGAAGGTAGAACTGGCGCTCACGGTATTCCCGGTCTTGGGGCTGACTTTGTGCCGCCATTGCTTAGGAGAGACCTTGTTGACGAGGTAATTACTGTATCTGATAGCGAAGCCGTTAATATGATGCACAGGCTTGGTAAGGAAGAGGGTTTGGTGGTCGGAATCTCTTCTGGGGCCAATGTGGTTGCCTCTCTGAGAATAGCTGAGCGGCTGGGGCCCGAGGCGACGGTAGTTACCGTGCTTCCAGACAGAGGAGAACGGTATCTAAGTTTTAGGTAGCATAAGCGCTGTGGGAAGATTTTTCATTGGCGGGATCCCGCTAAATGCAAAATTATCCTCTCTAGATATCTCTATCCGACCTCATGCATCCCAAATCAACAACCATATTACCATGCTTGGAGTCCCACGGGTTTCCAATAGGTTGCCAGCCGAGCTTTCAGGCTGGCTCTATCAGGAGCCATCAACGACCACATCCAGCAATGCGGGCTTGCCCAGACTAATTGCCCTCTTCAAGGCTGGCCCTAAATCAGCAGGGTTCTCTATCCTCTGTCCTGAGACGCCTACGGCTTCGGCTATACGGGCCAGGTCCAGGGGAAGCACAAAGTCCATGCCTACGTATTTACTCTGACGCGCCGTGTCCTTGAGCATCTCTCTAAGATAGATGTCCATGTTTGCCTTGAGGAGTTTGTAGGTGCCATTGTTGCAGATGACATAGGTCACTGGAATATTGTATCGAGCCGCAGTCCACAGGGACTGGACGGTGTACATAGCTGACCCGTCTCCCACAATGGCCACTACCGGCCTCTGGGGAGAGGCCAGTTTTATCCCGAGGCTGCCTGGCATACCCCAACCCAGAGCGTCGCCTCGCAGCGTAAACAAGGCACCGGATTCGTCAAAGTCCATGGCTCCCATAAGGGCTTCGCTACAGGTAATAGACTCATCGGCTACGATGGCTTCCTTGGGTAGGGCCTGCGCCAACTCGGTCATCATGCGCTCGGGAGACATGGGTTTCCTGTTCCACGACTCTTTTACCTGCCTACGGAACGCCTCCCTGGTCCTCTTCTTATCCTCTTCGAGCAAAGCCGCCCTGCTTTTCGCTGCTTGCCTGGCTGAGGCGGATAAGGCCTGGCCGAGGGACTGCGCCAAATCCGTCAGGCCTGCCTTTGGGTCAGCGATAATTCCTACGTGAGTAGCGTGAACCTTTTCCATCTCCCAGGTGCTGGAGTCCAGGTGAATGACCTTGGTGTCAGGGCCAAGGAAAGGCTCTGAGTTGTAGATAAAGGTGGAGAAGAGGTTGGCGCCTACTGCCAGAAGAACGTCAGCCTCCTGTAGGAGCTTCCTCGAGGCTGAGCTGTCTAGGTTTAGGGTACCCATATACTGGGGGTGGCTGGTGGGGAAGTTGACCTCGGAGAAGGCTGAAGCATATACACGAGAGCCAAGCAGTTCGGCTACTGCTACAGCCTCTAGAAGGGCCCCCGATTGGGCCACTCTATCTCCAACGACCATGATGGGATTGAAGGACTGGGCTAGCAATTGAGCCGCTTTTTCCACCGCAGCCTGGTCAGGGCGTATCCTGTAATACCCCTGGGACGAAGGGACGATCTCTACGTCTGCCTCTTCATCGAGCACATTCCAGGGAAGAGAGAGAAAGACAGGGCCGGTAGGAGGCGTCTTCGCCTCCTTGAACGCTCGGCGTACAGCCGTGGGTAGTTCCGAGGCATGGTGTACCTGGGCGCTCCACTTGGTGTACTGGTGCACCATCTGCACCAGATCGCCGGACAACACCGGCTGGCTGAGGAGCATACGAGTGTCGGACTGGCCTGCCGTCAGAACCAGGGGTGTGCCACCTCGATAGGCGTTGTAAAGCATAGACATACCTCCTGCGAGCCCACCAGCGATGTGAAGGCTAGCGAAGGAGGGCGTGCCACTGGCCCTGGCGAAACCGTCGGCCATGCCAACGGCAGAGTTCTCCTGCAGGGCCAGGATGTACTGAATTTGGGGATAGTCCTGGAGGGCGTCCATTAACGGGGTTTCCGTGGTGCCCGGATTGCCAAATATATAGCGGACGCCTTCCGCGATGAGCATTTCCAGGAGGGCATATTTACCGAGGAGCCTGGGCATTTTTGCCTCCTTCCGAGTTCATAATACCATCCAATAGCTCTGAGTAAAAAGTCACGAATAGCGCCGCCTGTGATTCTCACGAAAATGTCATTCCTATGAAAATGAGTGCTTCGGAAGGCCCGCCTGCCAAGCCCTGGTGGGCAGGTCTCTTCTGTCATTGCGAGCGAAGCGAAGCAATCTGGAGGTGGAGCAGGGTGCTCCAAGCTCAGGGCGACCCCTGCCCGACCAGATTGCCACTCCCCAATTGCATCGGGGCCCGCCATGACAAGAAAACCCTATTTTCATCCTTCCTGGTGCTGGATGCCAGCATGATAGATTCTGAGTCCCGACTCATCGGGACGAAGAATGACGTGAGACTGTCAACTTATTTTGTTTATGACCATAAGGGTGGCGCATAGCTGCCCATGCCCGAAGGCTAGGACAGTAAAGGGATTGCCGGATAGCCTCTAAGACAGGACCCGTATTGTCCTGCCCCAGTGCTCCCTGTGAGCCTGAACTAGTTGTTGAAACTTTTCCGAGTAGGGAGGGTCGAGAATAGGGGAGGTGGACATGACGATGGCATCTTCGTTGTTATCTACATAGTATCGCTTGCGGAGACCCATCTTACTGAAGCCGTATTTATTGTAGAGCGATTGGGCCACATTGTTAGATACCCGCACCTCAAGGGTTACTATCCTGGAGCTGCGAGCTCTGGCCATATCTATGGCTCCGATGAGCAGTAGCTCTCCTATGCCTCTTCCTCTATAGGCCTCCCGCACTCCAATCGCCGTAATATGGGCCTCATCCACCATAAACCATATTCCTACGAAACCCGTCAGGTACTCGATATCCTCCTCTTTATGGTTCTCCGATGGCCGGACGTTGGTAACGCTTCTAAAGAGACGGCTGATAAACGCCTCCTTCGGGCTTGGCTTGGGTGGAGGCGGTGTTGGCGGCAGATAGCCTTCTATATCTTCCCGTTGCCAGGTTACCAGGTAGCGGATCGTAGGATTGTTGAGTTCCCGCTTGAAGGCTGTAGGCGGCCAGGTGGTAGGAAAGGCGTCCCTCTCGATTTCGGCTACCTGAGGAATGTCCTTGGCCTCCATGGGTCTGAGGCCGTAGGCCATCTTTTTGAGTTTGGGCTGCCTGTTTACAACGTCCATAGCGGTTCGGTTGTTGTAATCTTATCACAACGGTTCTAAGGTTAGAAACGTAGGAGGCTCCTTTTAGTTAGTGAATTTCGTTGGAAAAGGGGTCTCAGGCAATCTCCAGGGTAACCTTCAATGACTACCGCTCATGGTGAGCATGCCGAACCATGAGCGGGGCAAAGCGCTAAACGCCTATCCCCACGGTCACTCTATTCGGCGAACAAGGCCGACACTAGCCGCCGCGACCAGAGCTGACAGGAACCAGCCCGCAACAATGTGAAGGCGAAGGTAAAGGAAGGCCGCCCATCCTAAAGGTGTCTCAAACTTCGGCTGCCAGAAGGCCTCCTGATGCAGGTCAATTATAGGAAGAAGGGTGTCCAGAGAATAGAGCCAAGCTTGAAAGGGCGGGTAGTCCTGAGGTATGGCTCCAGTCGTCTCATAAGCCTGAGCGGTGAGGACTTCTGGAGATAAAGGCACCATGAGTCCTTGCCGTTCCGCCCACCAGAACAATAGCGTCCCCACTACGAAAAATACGAAAATCCCCAGCATGGCCCTCCAACTCTGGTAGCCGTGACCAACAGTCCAGCCGAACATTCGCTTTACAACCTTACGCCAAAGGTTTAATTGCCCACGGCGTATCAGATCCTCTTGCTTGGCCATCATCACCGTGGCGGCGTCGTCTTCCCGCCCCATCTGCCGAAGCACCCGGGCTAAGTAGTCATAGGTCTGCGGCTTGAAGTCCCCGGTGGGCTGGAGACGAAGCCATTCCAGGCGTTCCCTTGCACTCTTAGGCGTGTCATCCCCGGCGAAGGCTGCGTACTCAAACCCCTCTATCTCTAACTTCCCAATGGCTGGCCAGCTTCCCTTGTCATCGTATAATTGTCCTACCCGCGCAGACGTAAGGTTGAGGGATCCTTGTAGCTCCAGACTCCTCAGGAACGCCACGCCTGCGACCGTCGCCTGTTCTAGTGTGAGGGCATACCCTCCAGGGTTCTCTAAGTGGCCTCCGGTGCAGTCAAGCGGGCCCTCGATGCTTGCCCCCGGGAGCCTCACCTCGCCCTTGGCCTGGAACCCCTGCCTCAGAAAGACGCCCCCCTTGACGGTCATCCTGTCGGCATGGAGGGCATTCCCTCCAGGGTTCTCTAAGTGGCCTCCGGTGCAGTCAAGCGTGCCCTCGATGCTCGCGTCTCTCAGTGTCAAGCCACCCTTTACGTGGGTACGGCGCATCGCCACACTACCACCAACCACCAGGTTGTCACCTGCAATAGCCCCTATATGAGAGCCGTCCAGAACGAGCCTGCGGGTGCGGGCGTCGGAAAGGACGATCCCCTGGTCTATGGCGCTATCCTTAATGAACAACCGATGGACAACGGTTGCTCCCTCAAGGTCCAGGCGCCCTTCAATCCTTGCGCCCTGGATCTGGACCCCTTTCGGGTGGATCAGGCTGGCGGCCTGGGGAGAGGTGAACAGGTGCTGGAGCAG
>JACQTT010000020.1 GCA_016210665.1 Chloroflexota bacterium
CGTTCCATGGCATCATGATAACATCAGTGATGTAGTATGCCAACTCTATTTCCACGAGAGGTTCTGCTTGCGAAGCGACGCCACGGTATGGCACACTGTGTCATGGAAACCCAGCACACCATCATCGCCTAAAGCGCGAGGGTTACACCAACATCCCCATGTTTGTGCAGTGATGAGTTCTGACACCATTAGGGAGGGAGACGAAAAGGAGCGCTGGGGTGATTTGGTCGCTACATTCCTCAACTCCCATGGGAACGTGCTGCAACTGCTACAACAGCTGTCGTGAAGCGAGCTGATATGCGCCAGATCAGAAGACGTCCAACGTGAACCTTGATCCCTGGGGTGAATCCTTGAAGTCCAAAGTAGAAGAGGATAGCCGCTCCGCCAGAAACTCATCAATCAATAAAACCTTAGCGCCCTGAAAACTCACCACATGATCTCCCAGCGCCTCCCCATCTATTACTATACCAAAGTCGCCCTCCCCAACCCAAACAGGGGGAATGGCCAGCCTCAGAACCTTGCCAGGGTCGCGGCTGGTTTTGTCGAGGATCCGTTTTAGCTCCTCTTTGGCCTTATCTGTAATGGTTAGAATCGAAGTCCCCTATGTTGCGGGAGCCTTATAAACGCTATAGCCCTAAACCTAATGCATTATAGAGCTTATCATTCAATCCTAACAACTCAACCGAGGGGTCAGGAGAGGCTTCGTCAGAATCTCACCGCTAACGAGATAGAGAAGATGTCTTGAGAATGAAGTGGCCGTGCTCTTCTGGGAAATGGTTGCCCAATGCAAGGGTGAGCCCCCGCTGTATGGATGTGAAGCCGTGTTTATCCCTGATGGAATCAATGGCTCTGATAAGGCTGTCTCCCTTGAAGCCGCTCTTGTCGAATAGGGAGAGCTGGTTGCTGGATGGTATGAGGCTTGACACACCGATACCTATCAGGCGTACCCTATCCCTTCGCTCCTTCAAGGCCGAGGTCAATAGCTGATCTCCAGTTTCAAAAATGGCCTCGTCGCCATCTCTAGGCTGCTTCAGGGTGTGGTGCCTGGATATAGTCTGAAAGTCGGCATAGCGAAGCTTGAGAACTACGACGCGGGCCAGCTTACCTTCTTTCCGCAGAGCCATTCCCACTCGTTCCCCTAGATACCTCAATGTTCCCCTTAGTAGCTCTGCATCGAGGGTATCGCTGGCGAAGGTGGTCTCGCGACTGATGGACTTAGCCGGGGTAGGGGCAGAGACAGGGCTGTGGTCTTGACCGTTGGACCATAGGTGCAGCAGATCGCCCCATGCACCGAAGACACGCCTCAACACTACGGGAGACGTAGCCGCTAGCTGACCTACGGTGGAGATGTTGAAGCTACCCAGCTTCTGTTCGGCCTTGGTGCCAACTCCGGGGAGCTTTCCCACGGGTAGCGTGGCCAGAAAGGACGCCTCTTCCCCGGTTTTCACCTCCAGAAGGCCGTCAGGTTTACACAGCTCCGACGCTACCTTGGCGACCACCTTGGAGGATGCGATGCCCACCGAGGCGGTAACTCTTATTTCCCTTCTAATCTGATCCTTCATCCGACGAGCTGCCTTGTCCAGAGGGCCATGAATAGTCTCGAAACCACTCATATCTAAAAAGGCCTCATCCACACTCAAGGGCTCCAAGAATGGAGTATATTCAGCCAGGATCGCCATAAATCTCTCTGAAGCCTCCTGATAGCGAGAGAAGCGCCCTACAAGAAAGATAGCGTGAGGACACAATCGCTGGGCCTGTGCCAGAGGCATACCCGCCTTCAAGCCATAGGCTCTCGCCTCATAGGAAGCGCAGGCTACTACCCCCCGACCCCCAGGTTCTCCTCCCACAGCGACAGGCTTCCCATTGAGAGAGGGGTCTAGATCCCTCTCTACCGCCACAAAGAAAGCGTCTAGGTCTATATGAAAGATGCGCCTGATCACTCTACAATCCCTCTTAGCTTAGCACACATGTTCTCCCACTTAGGATAACCGCAACCTCGCACCGTGTCAAGAGTAAGAGCCAGCATAGAAGAGGTTTCGCCTCGGCTGTAAATGATATTTTGGGATTGATTCATGATATGAGAGAGTTTATACTAACGCCTAGGCTGTCTAGAGGAGGAGATATCATGCCCGAGGTAGAAGTTGGTGCAGTTGGCGATTTCTTCGCCCGTCCGGTTGTGGCCGGAGTGGACCTAATCAGCACCTTAAAGGTAGGGGACACGATTCACATTAAGGGACATACCACAGACCTGCAGATGGTAGTGGAATCTATGCAACTCAATAATGTGAACGTGAAGGAGGCTTCAGCAGGGCAGTCTGTGGGAATAAAAGTTACAGACAGGGTGCGGGGAGGGGACAAGGTATATAAGGTTACGTAGCCAGGACTACGCTAGCGGCTCCTCGCTTCCTCCTAACAGACGCATCAGAGTAGCCATCTCTATGGCACTTTCCGCAGCCTCGAAGCCCTTATTCCCCTGTTCCCCACCGGCACGGTCTAGGGCCTGCTCAGTAGTATATGTGGTCAGCACTCCGAAGATTATAGGTACACCCACCTCTAGCGCCGCCTTCGCAATTCCATTAGAAGCCTCGCCTGCAACATAATCGAAGTGGGCTGTTTCTCCTTTGATAACTGCACCCAAGCAGATTATGGCCTCATAGCGGTTTGATTCGGCCATCTTCTTGGCCACCAACGGTATCTCAAAGGAACCGGGAACCCAAGCAACGATGATGTCATGTTCCCTGACTCCGTGTTGCAACAGGCCTTCCATGGCACCATCAAGAAGCCGAGAGGTAACCACCTGGTTAAAGCGCGATACTACTACCCCGATCCGTAGCCCCTGGCCGTGAAGAGACCCTTCTATCTGTCTGAGCACCATTACTTCTCCCCAATAGACCCCTACATGTCAATCATATGATGCATCTTATCGCGCTTGGTTGTGAGGTATCTCTTATTCTCCTCAGTAACGGTGGCCTTGGTAGCCACCCGCTCCACCAACTCCAAGCCATAGCTCTCCAAGCCCACTACCTTCTTGGGATTATTGGTAATGAGTCGCATCTTCCTGACTCCCAAATCCACAAGAATTTGAGCGCCAATGCCGTAATGACGCAGGTCTGGAGCAAACCCCAAACGGGTGTTAGCCTCTACTGTGTCCATGCCGTCGTCTTGTAAAGCATAAGCTCTGATTTTGTTATGGAGCCCTATTCCCCTCCCCTCCTGACGCATGTATAGAAAAACGCCTCCGCCCTCTCTTTCTATTGCCTGCAAGGCCATGTCAACCTGCTCTCCACAATCGCAGCGTAGACTGGAAAAGACATCACCGGTAACGCACTGGCTGTGGACCCGCACCAGCGTGGGTACCTCTGGTCTGATCTTGCCCTTGACCAGGGCCAGGTGCTCGTCCGGGTCTACCACGCTCCTATAGGCTACTGCCGTGAACTCGCCATATTTGGTCGGCAGGCGCGCTTCCGCCACCCTCCGTACCATTTTTTCATGCTGGACACGGTAGGCAATAAGTTGGGCGACGCTGACGATCTTAATACCATGGCGGTGGGAGAACTCCTCTAGCTGAGGCATGCGAGCCATGGTGCCGTCTTCATTCATTATCTCGCAGATCACGCCAGCAGGATAAAGTCCTGCTAAACGGCAGAGATCCACTGCTGCCTCGGTCTGACCTGCCCTCACCAGGACACCGCCCTCCATATAACGCAGAGGGAAGACGTGCCCGGGTCTCGCCAGGTCATCAGGCTTAGTATCAGGATTCACGATAGCCCTTATGGTGGCTGAACGGTCATGGGCCGATATGCCTGTGGTCGCTCCACTCTTCACATCGACTGAAATCGTAAAGGCCGTAGTATGACGGGAGGTATTATCCGACACCATCAGCGGCACTTGAAGCTGTTCTAGGCGTTCTCCCGTAACGGGAATGCATATGAGTCCGCGGCCATATCTGGCCATGAAGTTGATGGCTTCCGGGGTTACCTTCTCCGCCGCTATGGTCAGGTCGCCTTCGTTCTCCCTATCTTCGTCATCTACAATAATGACAAACTTTCCTTCTTTAATGTCCTCCATCGCTTCTTCAACGCTTGCCAGAGACATTGTGACCTCCTCTAGGCCTACATCTCGTCAATCACTTCCACGGACGTGCGCTGTGCCACCACCAGCCGCTCCACGTATTTGGCTATGATGTCCACTTCCAGATTAACTAGGTCTCCAGGTTTTCGGCTGCCCAAGACGGTGCGATCCCGCGTAAAGGGAATCAGAGATACGGCAAAGGATGAGCTATCGCAGCTTACTATGGTAAGACTGGCGCCATCTACCGCTATGAACCCCTTCTCCACCACGTAGCGCATGACTTGCTCAGGGGCCTGAAAGCGCACAATCAGAGAGTTCCCTTCAGGTGTTACAGCTATCACCGTGCCTGTGCCGCCAATATGCCCCTGAACCAAATGGCCTCCTATGACTTTGCCCATGGTCAGAGACCGCTCTAAATTAACCTTATCCCTTTCCTTAAGAGATCCCAAATTAGTGCGTTTCATAGTCTCTGGCGTTATGTCAACGGAAAAGGCGCCGCCCTTTATCGAGGTGACGGTGAGACAAACACCGTTTACCGCTACGCTGTCCCCAACGCCGGTGCCTTCCAGGGATTTCTGAGCTTCGATAATCAGGGAGCTAGATTCTTTTCCAGTAACCCTGCCCATCTCTTCTACAATGCCACTAAACATCTCTAGACCTCGCAGTATCCGATTACAGCTATATCAGGCTCAAGGTGTTCAACCCTTACCCTGGAAAGGCGCAGCGCCTGGCTCACCCTTTCCACGCCATCTCCAGCCACCGGCGAAAGGGCCTCTTTGCCTCCTATAATCATTGGTGCTATAAAGGCTACGACCTTGTCCACCAAGCCCTCATCAAAAAGGGATCCGAGCAGTGTCCCTCCCCCCTCAACCAGAACGCTCGTGACCTCCCTCTGTCCAAGAAGTTTCATCAAGGCATTGATATCCACAGAGCTATCTCCTGCTGGAAGCAACACTACATCCACCCCGGCACGCTTCAACTCCTCTCCCTCTTTTCCTTCGATGCTAGCTGCCGCTATAAGGATTTTCCCCGGCTCCTGGAATAGCTTTGCCGTATAAGGGGTTCTCCCCTTGCTATCCACGATAACTCTGAGGGGATGCTTCATTATGACTCTGTCGTCGTCACTCCTCGCAGTAAGGCGGGGATCGTCGGCTATCACCGTATTCACACCTATCATTATAGCATCAGAAGTAGACCTTAGTTGATGGGCATATTTTCTGGCGATGGAGCCAGTAATCCACTTGGAATCGCCAGTACGGGTAGCTATCTTGCCATCCAGGCTAACAGCAAACTTAGCGACTACAAAGGGCAACCCGGTGGTAATAAACTTAGCATGAGCCTCTACTAAGACCCTCGCCTCCTCTTCTTCCTCTCCCACGTGTGTGCGAACTCCAGCCCTTTTTAGCTGGGCAGCCCCCTTACCATCTACCAGAGGATTCGGGTCCAGAACAGCCATGTGAACCTCGGCGACACCAGCTTCGATAATAGCGTCAGTGCAGGGAGGGGTACGTCCCCAGTGACAGCAGGGCTCCAATGTGACAAAAAGAGTACCATCTCTCGCAGCAGTCCCCGCCTGTCTTAATGCCATTATCTCGGCGTGGGGCTGACCTGGAGACTTAGTCCATCCCTCCCCAACTATAGCCCCTCCTTTAACTACCACAGCACCCACGGCCGGATTTGGACTGGTAGTTCCCAATACCAACTGGGCCAGAGAGAGGGCTTTCTCCATGTACGCTACCAACGGTCTATCCTCGTCTTAACCTAGGATTACATTCCTCAAGGTTAGAGAATGAGAACCCATAGCTGTATTTAGCTTATCATATTTGCCCCGCCCTGTATCCGAGGCGGTAGCCCCTAGCCAAAATCTAACCATTAGCCTGGCAGAGGTCCAAAAACCGGGGATTATAACTTAGAACCCTTCGATCAGGGATTGAGGTGCCCGCTCCCTTATCAGAGACAGGAATCGAGTCCTGTCTTTTACACTAACCACTACCCGCTTTGCTCGCCGACCACTCTGGCACTCTATAATAATGTTATCGGTGGAGAAGGCCATTCTCATTCGCGGCTCTCGGAAGGAGCTAACCTGCGCCCACCAGCCGCCCTTACGAACACGCGATACATCAGCCCAAGGGTAGTGCAGCCTGATTGGCCCAACCGACACCACCAGCCCATCCCCTCTTACCTCGTAACATACGCTGATCAAAATCCAAAGTAATGCCCCAAAGAAGAGCGCAAACCCAGCTTTAGCAAAAAGAGGAAGCTCTGGAGAGAATATCAACGCAACTATCGGAGCCAGGCAACCTCCCACCAAGAGGAGCGCCTGCCACCAATCCCACTTTGGCCTGAACTTTACCCTTTCCATAATTACCCCATGTTGTGATCAAAACCACCAAGCTTTACAGCCCGCTCGGTTCTAGTACTTGGTTAGCCAAATCCTTGTGCAGCCCTCACACTCCCCTGGGGTTCCCAGTCCCGACTTGTCGGGACTGGGTGGGCGGGTGGGAGAATGTCCAGGTACTTTCGCAACCAAGTACTAGATGCTATCCCAGTATATAATATTTAGACTACTTCAGAGTTACAGCCTTAGGTAGCCCCGCTTAATAATTGGTAATTATCCCTTGACATCATGTATGTTTTGTGCTATACTCCTCTTTAGATTAGGAATGGAGAATGGCCAATGCAAAAGTATACCAAGAAGATGTTTGACGCAGTGTTTCCCGATGATGATGC
>JACQTT010000021.1 GCA_016210665.1 Chloroflexota bacterium
ACCTAGACAGGGTCATTCTGGACCTCCCCGAGCCGTGGCAAGTGGTGCCTCTGGCGGCCGAGGCGCTGGTTCCTGGCGGGATTTTCCTGAGCTTCCTTCCGACGATTTTGCAGGTTCACCAGCTTTCTGAGGCCCTGCGAGGTCACCCCAGCTTCGATCTCATTGAGACGATAGAAATACTGGTAAGGCCCTGGTCTGTCACGGGACGCAGTGTCAGGCCGGCGCATCGCATGGTGGCCCACACCGGCTTTATTACGACGGCACGTAGATGCTCTGATAAAGACTTCATTATTAGAGAGGACATTGCCGCAGATGCGGGCATTCTGGGGGACTCACCAGATGATGGAGGATAGACATGCAAATCATCTCCATTATCTCTGGGTTTCTCCCATACCAATACCTCCCCAGTCCCACAGCATGTGGGGGTAGCGGCCCGCCATCAATGGAGTGTGTTGCGGAGTTAGGGGAGGCAATGCCAACTCTTCTCCTTTGGCCTCCAGCTCTTTTGCCTTGTTATTCCCTGGAGTGAGACCGTATAAACTAGGCTGGCCAACGCCTTTGGCCTGGATAAGGACCCTGAAGCTACCTAAGCCTTCCGGTTTGATGAGCTCCATCATGGCCATCTGATGGGCGTAGTAGTCCCTGGCGGCAAGCTGAGGTCTTCCTATCTTAAGGGATTTCAAGAAAGACCCAAATCCTAAATTCATCAAGAACTCTCTCTGGGTCACGAAACCCAGGGGTTCAAGGCCGTTTTTCTTTCCCTCCTCGATAAGGGATGTGAAGTCCACATGGGCGGTCATATCCTGCTCCCCCAGGTGTGCATAGGGGCTGCTCGCTTCGGTGTGTTTGTAATATGACCGCATCGTCCCGCGAGACCTGGCCGGGGAGTACAGGTCCTGTGCCTCGGTGCCATAATCTATCGTAATGACAAACCCTTTGGTCAGGGATTGGCTCACCTCTTTCATCCATGAGGCCAGATAAAGGTTGACCTCTGACCGATACCCCTCCGTCAAGCGGACCCCCAGCGATCCCAGGCGCTCTGCTATCAACGGAGTTGAAGGCTCCCCCAACACCTCATCTAGCTGGCCGTCCTGGAGAGTGACGTATATCTCCTGGATTCTACCGTCCCTGATTTCAAAGCGATGGACTGGGGAACAGTCCACTAGCTCGTTGGAAAGAACACACCCCTCAATGTCTTTTAGGGGGATGGTTTTAGAAGTGATTTGCGCCAGGTTGGGAAAGGAGGCTTTGTTAACGGGTGCGCTTGCCATATCTAATGCCAGATAACGCAGCGACTGCTGAAAGGAGGGAGCCAGGTTTTGTGAATATCTTAAGAAGTCCCTTGCCATAAGCCCGCTTCCGGCACCGGGCTCCACTACGAAAAATGGATTCGGCTTTCTCAGTATCTCCCAGAGTTGCTCTGCCTGGATTGCCAAGAGAGCGCCAAAAACGGGGTGTGCGCAGGGGCTGGTGTAGTAATCGCCTTCGGCGCCTACTCGGGATGGAGAGGTGTAGTATCCGCCAGTGGGATGGAAGAGGGCCATCTCCATGAATGCAGCAAAGGTGATTTTTCCCTGCTTCTGGATCCGGTCTGTTATAGCCTCTAGGATGGCCCCGCTGCTACCCTCGCTGGTCGATCGGAACATACTCCAGGTCCATAGGTCCCACGTACTCTAGCATGGGGCGTAAAAGAATGTTGTCGGAGTACTGCTCCATCACCTGGACTGTCCAGCCGGGTATGCGACCCATGGCAAAGATGGAAACGAAGAGGTCTTGAGGTATGTCCAAAAGGTGGTAGATAGTGCCGGAGAAGAAGTCCACGTTGACGAAAATTCCCCGCCCGGCGTAGGGCCTCATCACCTCCTCAACCTTGCTCAAAATGCGGAACCATTTCGGTTGGCCCTTCTTTTCACCCAGGGCCTGGACCTCTTCTCTCAGATGGATAGACCTGGGGTCCACCGTCTTGTACACCCGGTGGCCGAATCCCATTATCCTGCCGCCGCTGTCCAATATCTTTCTGGCGTACTCCTTAGACCTATCCTCTTCGCCAATGTCCAGGGCCATCTTCATAACCTCTTCGGCGGCTCCTCCGTGAGCGGGTCCCTTGAGAATACCTATGCCTGCCACGACGGCCGAATGAAAATCAGAGGCAGTGGAGGCGGCTACTCTAGCTCCGAAGGCAGAAGCGTTTATCCCGTGTTCTGCATGCAGTACGAAGTCTTTATCTATGATTTCAGTCTCGTCATCGGGAGGTTCTTTGCCGAAGAGCATGTGGAGGAAATTGGCAGCGTGGTTAAGTTTCGGATTAGGTGAAATAGGCTCCAATCCCTGTCTAATGCGAGAGTGAGCCGCTACTATGGTTGGGGCCTGGGCTGTAAGGCGTATGCCTTTACGCCTAGTAGCCTCCAGGGAGTTGTCTCTGGTTTCAGGGTCGAAGGCGGCCATAGCAGAGACGGCGGTTCGTAGGACGTCCATGGGATGCGCCTTGTGGACGAGACGGATTATCTGTACTACTTCCTTAGGTAAGGATCGATTGCTCCTTAGAGTAGCGTCAAACTCTTCTAGCTCCCTTCTGGTAGGCAGAGTACCATACAGAAGAAGGTAGGTCGTCTCCTCAAAGGATGACTTTTCAGCAAGGTCGCGAATGTTGTATCCTCGGTACAGCAGCTTGCCGACCTGGCCGTCAATGAAGCTGACCATAGTCTTATCAATGTAAACGTCTTTAAGACCTCGTTTAAGCTCTATCTCTCTAAGCATCGCTTCTCCTCACGCCCTGGAATATTCATTGCCCTAGACATTCAATCTTTTTCTCGCCTCTACCAAGCCAATAATATGTCTTGCTTACGCTGGGTGTCAACTCAATTTACTCTTCCGATGCATATTGGGTTCAGGATTTCCTTCCTTTATCGGGGCCTGTAGCCGTGACTTATTTCTCTATGGGATAATAGCATAAAAGCTTGGTGGACAATATCTTTGAGTGAGCTAGAGCAGGCAGTTAAAAGGTTGGGTAAGGAGCTAGGTTTTGACCTGGTAAGAATAACTTCTCTACAACCATTTTTCCGGGATGAGGATGCTGCCCTTCAGCGAATCCGCCAGGGGCTTATGGATGGTATGCCCTGGTTCTCCGAAGAGAGGGTGCGCAAGGCTGCCCATCCTGAAATACTTATGCCTGACGCCAGGTCTATTATCGTTCTGGCCATGAGCTACTACACTAGGGAAGATGAAGAGGATGCCCTGCCTGGCTCCAGAGGAAGGATAGCTCGCTACGCCTGGGGTGACGATTACCACAAAGTGATGAAGGAGCGACTACACCTTTTTGTTGGCAGGCTTTCTGAAACTCTGGACCATCCAGTTAAGGCTCGAATTTTTGTTGATGACGGTCCCATGCTGGAGCGAGCGGTTGCCGAGCGAGCGGGGTTGGGCTGGTTCGGCAAGAATACCATGATTCTTACTCCAACCCACGGGTCCTGGATATTCCTGGGTGAGGTGATTACGGATTTAGTGCTGGAGCCTGACAAACCCCTCTTGAAAAACTGTGGTCAATGCACCCAGTGTATTGACAAGTGTCCCACGGGAGCCATCATAGCTCCTTATGTTATAGATGCGCCTCGATGTATCTCTTATCTTACCATTGAACACAGAGGCCCTATCCCCCGTCATCTGCGTCCTCTGGTAGGTGATTGGGTCTTTGGCTGTGACATCTGCCAGGAGGTATGCCCAGTTAACCGCAGGGCGGAAAAGGGCCACGAGAAGGCTTTTACGAAGCGATCGGGCTTCGGGGTCTTGGATCTTATCTCCATCCTGGGAATGAGCGACGAAGATTTCAGGGATAGGTTCCATAACAGCCCCATCAAGCGGGCGAAACGAGTAGGGCTTCAGCGAAATGCCTGCGTTGCCCTGGGCAATATTGGGAATCCGATAGCTGTCCCAGCCTTGACTGATGCCCTGAAAGAAGGGGATTCCTTGGTGCGGGGACATGCCGCCTGGGCGTTAGGGCGTATAGCTACCTGGGAAGCTCTTTTGGCCCTTGAGCTAGCCCTCGCCAGAGAAGAGGACCAGGAGGTCAGAGAGGAGTTAGTCTTCGCTTTGGAAACTACGGCGGCTTCTGCTCGGAGCGGGTAGATGTGGCTGGCGAACGTAGTTTCTCTCACAGACTCTTTATCAATGTTGTGAGTCGTTGCACAATATTCCCTAGATTAGGATTCATACTGGTGCATCCTCCCTTAGTACAGTGTTCGGTGTTCCAAGAGGGGAGTCCTCGTCCTGTATGCGCGTAACCATACATGGGTAGGCTTTCGTTGGTACCGACCCAGAAATGGGATCAATAATGTCGTTAGTGACAACGAGGCAGAGATTGGAGCCCTGCTCGCTGAAGGGGTCCTGCCCGGGCAGGCTCAGTTCTTCACAGGCCTCCCACCAGCCCGTTTGTGTAGCTATCACTCCAGGTAGTATCTTATCGGTAATCTTGGCGCGAACTCGGATGCTCGCTGTAGGCGTAGAGAGGCGTATGACGTTACCATTCAAAATCTCCAAACTTCTGGCTGTATCTGGGTGTATCTCAGCAAAGGGCTCTGGGGCCTTGCGTCTTAGCATAGGTATCCCACGGCCCTGACTGTGTACATATTGACTGAGCTTTGCCGAGGTCAGTACCAAAGGGAATTCTTTTGTGACCCTGCTGTTCTGGGGGTTCAGCCACAAAGGCGCTTCATAAAAAGGCAACGGATCATAGCCGTAGTGCAAGAACTCCTCCGAGTAGATCTCCATCTTGCGCGTTGGTGTGCTAAAACCGGGGACCTTGCCGTCTTCTCCTTCAGCAGCATGCTTCTTAAACTGGTTGGCCGTTGGAAACCATATGCCGCCGGTCTTGGCTTGCAACTGTTCCAAGGTAATACCGGTCGGTGCAAGCTTGTAACGGAAGGCCTTTTCTAGGTCGCCATCCCAGAAGTGCTTGCCCAGGCCCAACTTTACAGCCAGATCAAAGATGATTTGCATGTCTGGCCGAGACTCATGAAGGGGTGCAATGGCAGGAGCTCGATACTGCATATACGAGTGAGTCGAAGGGTCACCCCCAAATGAGGTTGTTAGAGCGGGCGACTCCCAGCAGGTGGAGGCGGGAAGAAGGATGTCTGCAAAACGAGCAGATGGATTCTCAAACATGTCGGCATGAAGATGGAAATCTAGCTTCCGAAGAGCTTCTTGACCGCGCCGCGTATCACCGTTCTGGACAATGATATTCGCTCCAAATGTCACAAGTCCGCGCACACGATAAGGACGTCCTTCCAAGATAGCATCGTACACGGTATATGCCTGAGCACCTGTTCTGGGAGCACCCAGGGGTCGTACTTCCCTGCCGATACGCTTTTCTGCTTGGGTTCCCAGTATCCCGCGTCCGTCTATGTCGCCGCCGGGAGGTTGGGTAAACCGAACGTTGCCACCTTCCACATCAAACCAGCCCGTCAGGGAGTAGAGGATACATAGTGCCCGGTTTGTCTGAGCCGTATTGATGTGCTGCTCAATGCCATTGTAGGTATAGTATGCCAAAGGACCCCCGGTGGCCAGGTACTGTGCGAAGGTGCGGATCTTCTCAGGGGCAACGCTGGTGATCTCCGACACATGCTCTACGGTGAAAGGTTCCACTCTCTCCCAGGCTAGCTGCAAGCCGGTCTTGGCAAGGACTCTTTCTCCTGAGGCAAGATTAATCTCATGATGAGCACGCAACGTAGGCTCTACACCCCAGTGGCGTGGATGCAACTCTGGGTCAACGGTTGCGACGCGGCTTTGTACGCCGTCCCAGACGACATACTGCTTTTCCGATCCGCTGGATTCCAGGTCTCTGGCCTTCAGGAACTGTCCCGTGTGCATGTTTACCAGGAACGGCCCGTTTGTCCAGAACTGCACAAACTGAGGGTTATATAGCTCTTGTTCAATGAAGATTCGGATCAGTCCAAGTAGGAGGGCGGAATCGGTTCCTGGCTTTACCGCAATCCACTGGTCTGCCCGGGCAGCTGTTTCGGTTTTTCGTGGGTCAACGACCACAAGCTTGCCGCCCCGTCTCTGGTTTTCCTTGATGCGGTTCCACATTCGCGCGTCAGATACGGCGGGATTGCATCCCCATATGAGCATAACGCCTGATCGCTCAAAGTGGGGAGTTGGAAGGCCTACTCCGTAGGTATAAGCCGACCCAGAGTCCCTACCCCATTGGCAGATGTGGCTCGTTGTAATGACGTTAGGGCTGCCAAAGGCACTGGCCAGGCGAACTAGCCACGGGACCCAGTCAGTTGCGGCGCTGCCCCCTGGAGCCGGCCTAGAGAAAGCGATACTCTCGGGGCCACTCTCCTCCTTCAGTTGGAGCATACGTCGAGCAGCTTCAGACAGAGCCTCGTCCCAGGAGATAGGAACCCAACCAGGATTGCTAGAGGTCTTGGGATTGGTGCGGTGGAGAGGCGTCTTGAGTCTTCCAGCGTTGTAAACGATTTCCGGGGCAGCTTCGCCTTTAATGCAAAAGGCGTTACAGGGGTGGTCTCGGTCTGGCCTTACAGCTATCAGCTTGCCATCTTCTACGTGAACGATGACTCCACATTTGACGGCACATTGGGCACAATAGCTTCTGATCTCCGTTACATTGCTCAATCTTGATGCCCTCCTCTCCTCAATATGAGGATCTACAATTGTCCGTCTCCCATACTAGGAGCCGTCGTTGCATTATAGACCCGTCTCTTCCGCAAGGTAAGGGCCGTGCAAGTATCCTATGGGAAAAAGTCCGACAATTCAACTCATCTGGAACGCGTCATAAATCTTGAAAAAGAAGGTGGCAGAAGGCAGTATAGAGAGGGGTCAATAATGTTGACAATGGGCGTTTCATGAGGTACGCTTATGCTAAATGAAAAGGTGACTGGAGGGGCACTATGAACACGAGGCTGTGGGGAGTGATAGCGGTTTTGGCCTTGGGCATGACCTTGATGTTTAATGTAGCGGCAGGCTCGCGGCCGCCTGCCAGCGGAGACGAGCTGCCGGGTCGCTACGTCGTGCTCCTTAAGGCCGGTGCAAGTGCCGACGATGTGGCCAGAGGGCATGGGCTGGGGTTGGAGCACCGTTTCAGTTCCATCAACGGAGCCTCCCTTGTCGGCGCTCCTGGCAAGCTGCGAAACCTCCAGGCCGATCCACGGGTGGCCATTGCTGAGCCGGATCGGGTTGTCTCTCTTGGGCCGCCGAGCAACTCAGCGAAGCCAGGCGGTAGTGGATCTACACAGCCACCCCAGTCGGTGCCGACTGGCATCAACCGTATTGATGCCGATCTGAGCGCTGCTGCGAAAATCGACGGGGTGGATGAGCGGGTGAATGTGGGCATCGCCATCATCGACACGGGGATTCAGCCCGACCATCCTGACCTGTATGTAGTCGGCGGCAAGAACTGCTCTGACGGCAAGTCTTGGAAAGATGGCCATGGCCATGGAACGCACGTGTCTGGCACCGCCGCTGCCCTTGACAACACGATAGGTGTGGTGGGCGTGGCCCCGGGTGCCCGTCTGTGGGCCGTGCGCGTTCTGAATAACGCTGGCTCTGGGTCCGTGGCTTCCGTCGTCTGCGGCGTGGACTGGGTGACCAACAACGCCAGCACCCTTGAGGTCGCCAACATGAGCCTGGGCTGCGAGTGCGGGAGCGACATCCTTGATACTGCTATTTCTGCCTCTGTAACAGCGGGAGTAACTTATGCCGTTGCCGCAGGCAACAGCTCCAAAGACGCCGCCAGCTTCCAGCCTGCCAATCACCCGGATGTCATGGCGGTGTCGGCCATAGCTGACTTCAATGGCGTGGGTGGCAGTGGGGCTGCACCCACCTGCCGTACGGACGTGGACGACACATTCGCCGATTTCAGCAACTTCGGATCGGTCGTGGACATCGCTGCTCCTGGGGTATGCATCCTTTCCACCTATAAGGGCAGCAAGTACGCCACTATGAGCGGAACATCCATGGCATCTCCCCATGTGGCCGGAGCAGCGGCGCTCTACAAAGCCAACAACGCTGGAGCCACCCCTGGCGACGTCAAGTCCGCCCTACTGGCCAGCGGAAAGGACCAGGCTGACCTCACCTACGGGTTCACCGGTGACCCTGACGCCTATTCTGAGCCTCTCGTCTATGCAGGCGGCCTGTAGAAGACAGATGAAATCTAAAAAGTTGAGGTGAGGCTATACGTTGCCTCCCATCCCGGCCTCCCACCCGGCATCGCTGGGGGGCTCAGGGATAAGGGCGCTGACCGTTTGGCCAGCGCCCTTGCGTCATTCGGCTTATCTTCCTTGTACATTTAGATAGCTTTGTATTGCTTCCAGTCGTTCTCGTCTCACTAATGTCTCCCGACTTGCATTTTAGTGAGAAAATCTCTCTTTAAGACCTAAACATTCAGATCCATTATTTCCCTTATAATGATTCGTGGGGGTACTGCTATGAACGAGCCAGCCAGGGTAGAGATTAAGCCCGAAGGTATCGCCATCGTGTGGGATGACGGCCATATTAGCCTTTATGCCCACAAGTACCTGCGTATAAACTGCGCGTGCGCTGGATGCATAGAGGAGTGGACTAAGAGGCAGCTTCTTGACCCGATTACCGTTCCCGCCGATATTCAGGCGGTGGACTATATGGAGGTGGGCCGCTACGCCCTCCAGTTCCTCTGGAGCGATACCCATTACACAGGCATTTACCCCTATGAGACCCTTAGAGCCCTATGCCCTTGTGCAGAGTGTAAAGCGGCTGGCTCTAAGAAAGGCTAGGCTTCAACTCAATAATAGAGGAGTTGGTTGTTAGGGAGCAGGGTCGAGCGCCATCTGTTGCAATATTAGGTCACTCATCCTAGAATATAGTTTTGTCTGTGTCCACAAAACCTCTCCAATTTGGTGCGCTTAAGACAACAAGGCGTGGCGACACTGAAAGGCAAAGCTCATATCTCATTAGCACCTAAAACAAGGAATTGCCACACTCTAAAAGAGGCCACAACAGGTGATTGAAAACCATAAACCATTGCGCATATTGGTTGTTTCCTTGGTTGATTTTAATAACTCCGTCCATAGCCGACCTCATCAGTTAGTTGATTATCTTTGCCGCTACCATGAAGTGACGGCTCTATGTATGAATGCCTGGTGGCTGGCAAAGACCGATGGCTCGGTATTCTATAACACCCAGAGTTATTACCGGGGACATCTTACTCACCTAAAAGAAAACTTGCATATGCACTATCTTGACAAAGGGCGTCATGGAGCCGTGTATCAGGAGATTTTTTCCTGGCGGGCCATAAACACCCTTCTGA
Source organism: Chloroflexota bacterium (assembly GCA_016210665.1). GTDB lineage: Bacteria > Chloroflexota > Dehalococcoidia > Lucifugimonadales > JACQTT01 > JACQTT01. Next base: position 9,299 of record JACQTT010000021.1, read on the forward strand.
ATGATCAAGAATCGGGTGACTTCGATGTAATTATCAACTCCAATACATTGATTACTGGCTATTATCTTGGGCGCAAGCCCTTACCTCGACGCATTCCCATGGTCTTTGATATAGCAGACGATATTCCCGCTATGGTATCTATGAGTCCCCACCTGCCGCCGCTGGCTAGGCCCCTGGCCAGGCCATTGGCAGGCTGGTTCTTTCGTAAGAATGTAGAGAAAGCAAGCAGGATTACCTACATCACCCACGCGCTTCGTTAGGTGTATCAGCTTCCTGAGTCCAGGTCTGTGTAGCTTACTAATGGCGTGGATTTGCAACACTTCAGTAAGGATAAGGGTTCCAATGTCTTGGAAGGTCTGGGGCTGAAGGGGAAGTTTGTCCTGGGACACATAGGACAGTTGAGAGAGTGGGTTGATTTAGATACGATCTTACAAGCCATGATTTACATCAGGGAGGTGCGCCCGGATATTCCTTTGGCCTTCCTGGTTGTAGGAGGTGAGCTAGAGCTAGAAGGAGCCAGGGCTATGGCAATGAGAATGGGGCTGGCCGATAAAGTAGCATTTACAGGCATCGTTCCTTACGATGATATGCCCCTCTATATTAACGCCATGGATGTGGGAATCATTAGCCGCAAAAGATCCTCAGTTTCGGATAATATGTTTCCCTTAAAGCTCCTGGAGTATATGGCTTGTGAGAAGCCTGTCGTTTCGACTCCTCTAAGAGGGGTCAAGGAGATCGCCAAGGACAAGGTTCTTTACGCCGCGACACCAGAGGAATATAAAGAGCATATCATAAATCTGTTCGATCATGAGGATACGCGAAAAGCCTTGGGAAGCGGAGGTCGCAGGATGGTAGAGGATGGCTACGATTGGGAAGGGATATGCAGTCGCTTTGAAGCGTTGGTAAGAGAAACGGTGGAGCGGGCGATGGGACTTAATTCATCTAAGGGATAAGGGTTGTCCTAACGGCCTAGTATCTGCTGCCGTAAATCAGCGTTATCTTCTCCTGGGGAGTCCAGAGG
>JACQTT010000022.1 GCA_016210665.1 Chloroflexota bacterium
CGCTCAAGAGCACGTAATCCGTGGTGTTGCCCTCAGGGCATAGAACCTCCACGTCTATGAATCCCTTCTGGTGATGTACCAGCAGGCTTAGCTCCTCAAGATAACGCTGGAACTCTTCCACAAACTCCTGCTTTGGGGTGAGCCTAAGATAGCTCACAACTGACATAGTATCCTCCTTTAATCAAACGGCATGAAAAACCGCTAGCTGCATAACCAATCTATGCGATTTAAGCGTTGTAGCTCGATTCAGTTAGTGTAACTTCCGAGGCCATGCTCTACAAGCTGTGTCTGAACTTATTGTCAGGCAGAAGGCTCTCGATAAAGTTGGCCTTTGCCAAGTCCACTGAGAGCGTGCGATCTGCTCGCTAGTTTTCACGCCCAGAAGTCGCCCTGGTTCCCATAAAATGGTATAATTTTGGAACTATGAGAGGCCCCTAGGGGCCAGTTTTTTTCGCTACGGTTATTGTGCATGCCCCGAAATATCAGAAATATCGCCATTATTGCTCATGTGGACCATGGCAAGACCACTCTGGTGGATGCCATGCTTAAGCAGAGTCACATCTTCCGAGATGACCAAATTGTCGGCGACCTCATCATGGACAGCAACGAGCTAGAAAGGGAGAGGGGCATCACAATCTTGGCGAAGAATACGGCTATCACCTATGCAGGGGTAAAGATTAACATCATCGACACGCCTGGTCATGCAGACTTTAGCGGCGAGGTAGAGCGGGTTCTGAACATGGCCGATGGCTGCCTGCTGATCATAGACGCGGTGGATGGCCCGATGCCCCAGACTAGGTTTGTGCTAAGGCATGCCCTCCGGATGGGACTCAAACCCATTGTCGTCATCAACAAGATTGACCGTGCTGCAGCCCGCCCGCTGGAGGTGGCCAACATGGCACAGGATCTCTTGCTGGAGCTGGCCACAGACGCTGACCAACTCGACCTTCCCATCCTTTTTGCCTCCGCCAAGGACGGCTACGCTCTGGCCGACCTAAAAGACCAGCCGATGAGCATGTCGCCCCTTTTTAAGGCCATCCTAGAGCATATTCCGCCTCCATCCGGAGATGTTGAGGGAGACTTTCAACTGCTGGTAGCAGCGCTGAGCTATGACAGCCACTTGGGCCAGATCGCCGTGGGGCGTATCGCTCGGGGCAGGGTATCCGTAGGGGACCCACTGGCTCGCATCGCTCAGGACGGGACCATAACCTTCCACAAAGTCGCCAGGCTTTTTGTTTTTGATGGGCTGTCTCGCCATGAGGTGGAAGAGGCAGAGGCGGGGGAGATAATCGCTCTGGCTGGCCTGGAAGAGGTAGCAATCAGCGACACCATTGCCACTATGGACAGACCGGAGCCACTACCTGTGATCGATATCGGCCAGCCGACAGTCCAGATGACCTTTGGCGTGAATACCTCACCCTTCGCTGGGCAGGACGGTAGATACGTGACCTCTCGTCAGCTCCAGGAACGCCTCTTGACCGAGCTACGCACCAACGTTAGCCTGCGTGTGGAGGATACGGATAGCCCCGAGGTCTTCCTGGTCTCCGGGCGAGGTGAGTTGCACCTGGCCATCCTCATAGAAGTAATGCGCCGCGAGGGCTTTGAAATTCAGGTCTCCAAACCGGAGGCCATTGTCAAGATGGTCAACGGACAGAAATTGGAGCCGTATGAGCTCCTGATGCTGGATGTGGATGAGGAGAGCATAGGTGTTTTGACCGAGAACCTAGCTTCGCGGCTGGCCCAGATGACGGATATGCGTAGCGATGGCCACGGACGGATGAGTCTGGAGTTCAAGATACCCACGCGGGGACTCATAGGATTCCGAAGCTTTTTTCTGAAGGCGGCGCGGGGCAATGGAACGATGAACAGCATCTTTACGGGGTATGAAGTGATGCGAGGCGAGGTGAAGTCCAGGCGCACAGGAGCCCTAGTCGCAGCCGAAGCAGGTGTGGCGGCGACTTATGGATTGAGTAATGCTCAGCAACGAGGGATGACCTTTATCGATCCGGGATCCTCAGTCTATGAAGGCATGGTTGTCGGGTCGCATGCCCGGGATAGCGATCTGGTGGTGAACGTCTGCAAAGAGAAGAAGCAGACCAACGTTCGGTCTTCCACTTCAGACATTGCAATCAGACTCACACCGCCTATTCAGATGAGCCTGGAAGAAGCCCTGGATTTCATCGCTGATGACGAGGTGGTAGAGGTCACGCCCAAAAACATTCGCCTTCGCAAGCGTTTCCTTTCCAACGACCAGCGCTATAGGCTGAGCCGTAGTGACCGCGACAGAATGAGTTTACATAACGCATAGTTATTCGGGTCTAGAGGCTATTCCAAATTTGGTTTTTAGACCTCACTCTGAAGAGTGAGGCATCGATGCCCCCGCCTTCAGGCGGGAGTGCACAGATGAATTTTGAAACCACTTATAATGTATTGGAACTAAGGACCAACCTAGATCTCCCCACGCCAGCTACAACAAAAGCAGCCTCTCTATGCCAACCTGGTTCATCCTCTCTTCTAAGCTTGCCAGAGCCGCTATAGCCATGAACAAGGGCGAGGAAGCAGTTTTTGATAACTACCTCCTCGCCCTTGTAGCCAGAGGGACCTATAAGCCGAGTTCTGTGCTCTAACACATGGAGTTTACATCGTATAGACTTCCTCCTCCATACGTCAGAGCGGTGACCATCTATCTAGCCCACCCGCCAAACTAATTGGGGGTTCCTACATAAGCAGGACGATGTCGCCATCGGGGTCCAGCGGCCAACCCAGGGATAGGCCGGGCACCTTAAATCCCCTATTTGGCCTTGCTCCGAATGGGGTTTACCCTGCCTCCCCTGTTACCAGGAGAGCGGTGAGCTCTTGCCTCGCCATTTCACCCTTATCCCGATTACATCGGGATGGTATGTTTCTGTGGCACTTTCCGTCGGGTTTCCCCGCCTGGGCGTTACCCAGCATTCTGCCCGGTGGAGCTCGGACTTTCCTCCCAGATATAATCAGGGCGGTCACCTGGTCCCATTGGCCTCTATAATCTTAGCATTAGAAAGGGAGCAAGGCAAACAGGTGGCTTACACCAGGACCTCTATATTGCCCTCGGTAACTATGACCCGTACCTTGGCCTTCGTTAGGAGAGCCTTCTTATCCCTCATGGTCATATTCTCCCATGCCTGGCTACTCCTAATGGCAGCCTTAAGCTCTTGAATAATCTGCTCATGGTCTACTGCAGTTTCGCCGAGCCGCGCCTTTTCTAGTTGAGTGAGAGACTCTCCCAGTTGATAGATAGAGATAGCGCCTTGGGCCGCTCTTTTGAAGGCTCTAAGAAATCGCCTTTGCGCAGCATCAACCTCGTCTAAGCTAGAGAGAAGAGGCTCCCCGCGCCGTTGGGCTGAATCCGCAGGTAAAGGGTTCGTCTCCAGAACATGTAAGAGTCTGTCCAAGGCCCTCTCATCTAGAAGGAGGGCACGCTGAGTATGGTATTGGCAAAGGCTCTGATTGTTCCTAGCCTGGCACTGATAGTAACGGTAAGTCCTCTGGACCACATCACCTATCCTTCGGCTCCAACGTTGGTGACGAGTCACGCCCATCATTCTGCCTCCGCAGTGCCCGCAGTAAAGGAGGCCAGATAAAAGAAACGTCTCTGTATGAGGCTCTCTACGCCGCGGCTTCCGCTTCCGAAATCGCTCCTGAGCAAGCTTGAATACCTCCGCAGAGACGATAGGTGGGTGTATTCCAGGGATGCGCACGCCAAACCGGACATAGGTGCCCACATAGGCGCGGTTTAGCAGAATTCCTCTTACAACCAGCATGTTCCAGGGCAGGCCTCGGCGCGTAGGCACGGCTTCCTGATTTAGATGCTGTGTAATCCGGCGCAGACCCAGTCCCTCGCTAGTGAATAACTTGAAGATTAGCTGGACGATCAAAGCTTCGTCTGGGACAACTTGGAGATATCCATCTGGGCCGATTCTATAGCCGTAGGGAGGACGGCCCAATGCCTGCCCTAGAAGAGCCTTGTGATTTAGAGCATCCCTTATTCTAGTGCTGCGTTCCTGGGAGATCGCCTGGGGCTGGCCTAACAGGCGAAGGGCGCTTTGCAGGGGGTCTCGGAAGCCTTCGCCAGCGCAAACTACCTTGGCACCCAAGACATCCAGCTCCAGTATGCTCCTGGTCACGTCTTCGAAGTCCGATCCTAGATGACGGGAGTCAGGCACAACCACTACCAGTGCCGATCCAGAGGTGCGTATATACTCCAGCATCCTCTGATACTGCGAGTCGCCGTATTCTTTACTAACTACTGGCTCGATAAAGAATTCTATTGGCTGAATGCCCTGCTCCTTACAATACCGAAGGAAAGCCTTTTCCCATAGCTGATGGGAGCTATCGTCGAAGGATTGCTGCCGACAGTAGCCAATTGCACGCATATAAGAGTCCTCTAACGGGACAGCTGGGCTATTCGTTAAGCAAAAAGGGAATTACGCCAGGCAGCCATCCTGTACGGCAGTCACATCTTCCCTTGGAGATAACCTTCTTGACCAGGAGATTGATGTCGTCTATACAGGTCTGAACTTAGATATCATCCCAAATGGCTATTTTAAGCCCTAGTCGCGAAAAGAAGCTTCCCTCGCGGCGAGGAATCCGCGCAATCCCTCCTTGGTACGAACCTCCTCTAAGAGGCGGCCGTCAGCGGTCTCGGCCATTGGGGTAAGGGCGTGACAAATGGCCTCTACCATATCAGAATAAGAGTAGCCCTGTTCAATACCCGCCATTTCCATGATCCCGTCGATCATCTTCTTGTTCATTCTCACGCCCAGGACAGGCACCTTGGCTATCCTAGCAGCGAGCCAACAGGCCCGTTCTAGAAGCCTCTCCTCAGGGACCACCTCCACACAGAGACCGATGCGCTCCGCCGTTTCCGCATCTATAAAGTCGCCCGTAAGGATAATGCGCTTGGCCCACATGGGACCCACAAGCCATGGAAGAACGGTAGTAATGATGGATCCATGCCGAATCTCCGGGGCCCCGAGGCGTGTCCCCTTGGCGGCCACAATCATGTCGCAGGTTATCGCCAACTCGAAGCCTGCGCCCAGGGCGTATCCGTGCACGGCGGCTATAACGGGCTTGTGCATCTCTCGAATTCTGCGGTGCTGACGATGGTTTTCCTCCACCCTATCTACCCAGCTCAGGAGGTCTCGGGATGGCCTTCGTTCACCGCTCCCAGGCCCTCCTCCGCTCAAGTCGGCACCCGAGGAGAAGGCGCGGCCGCTCCCTATGAGGACCACCGCCCGCACCTGGGGATCCTTGTCCGCCTCGTCTAGGCCGTTCATCAGCTCCTCCAAGATCTGGTTATTCAGGGCGTTAAGCTTCTCTGGCCGGTTCAGGGTAATGACGGCAATTCGCTCCTGGGGGCGTTTCTCATAGATAATGGTTTCGGGGTTCATAGAGTCCTCCTTCTTATCCGAACTTTACTCTGTTTTAATGGCTCTATCATACAAGCTGCTAATTACGATTGCTGCAAAGGTTATGGGGTATCAGACCATCTATACGCCGGATTTGGAGACTTCTTTTTGTATCCAATACCGACTCAAAATATAGCTCCAATATATGCCGAAGTCTAGCAGCGCCAGGGTCTGCGCTCTGTCTATTTTCAACGTACTGTTTCTTGTCTCTCTCCATTGTAGCGGGAATCTGTTATATAATAGAGTGCTGATTAGCGTCGAAATGCACCAGCCATTTGCTGAGTGTGGGGGAAAAGGCTATTGAGGTCATGTCAGACAAGTACAGCCGTCTCTTTGCAGACTACGCTCATCAGATAGCATTCCAGGACCTGCCGTCCCGGACCGTTCACGAAGTAAAACGAAGGATATTGGACAGTCTTGGGGTGGCGATTGCAGCCTTCAAGGAGGATGCTCCGAAGGCTGCTCGGTCGTACGCCTATGCCTTTCCAACTCAAGGCGGTGCAACTATCTGGGGTACCCCTTTCAAGACCACTCCAGAGATAGCAGCCCTAGCCAACGGCCTCTTGGTCCGCTACCTGGACTTTAACGATACCTACCTTTCTAAAGAGCCCCTTCATCCCAGCGACATGATCCCCGGCCTTATGGCTCTGGCCGAATGGCGCGGTAGCCCTCCTGCCAATCTTATTACGGCCATCGCCATCGCCTACGAGGTTGGTATTAGCCTGTGTGATTTCGCAAGCCTACGGGATCATGGATGGGACCACGTCAACTACATCGCCGTTGGGACAGCGTGTGGCGCAAGCAAACTGCTTGGCCTGACACCCGCAGAAACGGAGTCCTCTATCTCAATAGCAACGATTCCCCACGCCGCCATGCGCCAGACTCGGGTGGGGGAGCTTTCCATGTGGAAGGGGGCGGCGGCAGCCAATGCATCCAGAAACGCTCTGTTTGCCTCGCTACTCGTCTCCAGAGGTATGACAGGACCGTCTCAGCCCTTCGCCGGTGAAATGGGTTTCTTCAATCAGCTGTTGGCTGGAGAGAGTCTTAACGAGGACGCCTTGAGGCCACTGCAGGAAAAAGCTCCACCTACCCGGGTCTCCGACACCTATATTAAATACTGGCCTGTGGAATACCACGCTCAAAGCGGTGTGCAGGCCGCGCTGCTGCTTCACAGCGAACTAGAAGATTCCTCTCAGATTCAAGACATCGGTATAGATACCTGTAAGGCGTCATACGACATCATCGCCAAAGACCCGGAGAAATGGGCTCCTCAGACTCGAGAGACGGCTGACCACTCGCTACAGTACATAGTGGCTGTTGCCCTGCTGGATGGCCGCCTCACTCAGGCTTCCTTTTCCAGGGAACGCATCATGGCCCCGCAAGTGGGAGAGCTTCTCAGGCGGACTTCCGTGAGAGAAGACGCGGAGTTGACAAAGGCATACCCCCAGAGCGTTCCAAATAGAATCACGCTACACACCCCCGATGGCCATAAATACATGCGTGAAGTACTCTGCCCAAAGGGGCACGCCCGTAATCCCTTGAGTGATGAGGAGTTGGTGAGCAAGTTCCGCACCAACGTCGAAGCATGGTTAACACCCAAGAAGGTTGACCGACTTGTCGAACTGGTTTGGCATCTTGAGGAGTCGCCAAACCTCAGCGAGCTTCTGGAAACTATGTACATCTGATAATAATAGGATGCCAACGCTAAGGATATCGCGCGCAAACAAAGTAAGCCTTAACCCACAGCCCAAAAGGAGGCAGCCGTGAGCACTATGCAGTACAGTCCAGGCCTTGAAGGCGTCATTGCCGCGGATACCCAAGTTTCGTATTTGGACGTAGAGCATGAGGAGATCGTTATTCGTGGCTACGACCTCATTGAGCTGGCACAGCACCTAGAATACACCGATGTGGCGTACCTGGTCATCCACGGTTCGCTGCCCACAAAGGAAGAGTCCAAAAAGTTTTCGACGACCTTGAGAAACGAAGCCCCTCTTCCTGAAGCGACGTACCGCCTCTTAGAGCTACTACCCAAGTCCACCGAGGTAATGGACGCTCTGAGGACAGGCATCTCCTTCTTGGGCGGTTATGAAGATGCTCAGGTGCTTAACGACACATCCATCTCCTCCAACCTAGCGAAGGGATTGAGGATTCTGGCCAAAGCTCCAGGTATAGCCTCCAACGCATACAGGATCCTTCACAACCAGGTCCCAGTTCACCCGGACCCAAAGTTGGATTTCACCGAAAACTTCCTGAGGATGATTCTAGGAGAGACGCCGGATGCCGAGGCACGAGAGATTTTTGGCTACATCCTCACATGCTATGTCGAGCACGAGTTGGCCAACTCCACCTTCGCCCTCCGGGTGATCGCATCCACTCTGGCGGACATTTATGGATCGGTGGTAGGCGCGGTGGCCTCGCTGAAGGGCCCCCTCCACGGGGGAGCAAATGAGGCATACGTCCGCATGCTCCTGGAAATCAATGCCCAGGGCGGCCCCGCCAGGGCCGAATCGTACGTCATGGAAAAGCTGCAAGCTAAAGCCCGCATCATGGGATTCGGACATCGGGTGTATATGCGAAAGTACGACCCGCGCGCATATTTGCTGCGGAACTACATCCCACGTCTGGCGAGTCGTAGGCCAGAGGGCAAAGACCTCCACACTATCTACCAGACGGTCGAGCAGGTAATGCTCCGGGAGAAGGGCCTCTATCCCAACGCCGACTCGCCCATCGGCCTGCTGTTCTACCTTCTGGGGATCCCTATACCCTTGTTCACCCCCATCTTCCTCTGTGCCCGCATACCTGGTCTCGTCGCCCATGCGGTGGAGCAGCAGGCGGACAACCGCCTTTACAGGCCAAGGGTAACCTACCAAGGACCGAGAGGCTTGCATCTCCCGTCATAGCACTATTGCGTAGAAACGCTTGGGGGGAAGGACACCACCCCCTTAAGGCGTCTTGCTACTAAGGTCTGGCTGCTAACCAATGTTACCCGGCGCAAAGCGAAGGGTCTAGGGTGGCTCAGATTCTTCCCGGAGTTTAACCTGAGCGAGATTCTTCAGTCGTTTCGCTCCTTCAGAATGACAGAAGCGAAGGGCTCAGGATGACATTTTTCCTGCGAGAGTTCCTAAGGCACCAGAACTAGCTTGCCGAAGAAGCTAAGGCTTTCCATCACCTGATGGGCCCTGGCGGCCTCGGAAAGTGGAAAGGTCTGGTGGACTACCCCTTTAATAATCCCGCGCCCTGCCAACTCCACTATCTGACGCAGGTCCTCCTTATTCCCCATGAACACCCCAAATACCGTAACCTGCCGAGTAAAAAGGGAGCCCATTTGCAGTTGCGCACGGTAGCCGGTGGTCACGCCGCATATCCCATACCTGCCTCCAATCCTCAAAGAGGCAAAGGCCTTCTCCCAGAAGTCGGACCCCACGTGGTCAACTACAACATCTACCCCTTCTCCCTTGGTAAGCTCCTTGACCCGCTGCTCTATGTCCTCCTGGGTGTAGATAATAACCTCGTCTGCCCCCAGCTCTTTGGCCTTCTGAGCCTTCTCCGCAGTGCTGGTGGTGGCGATGATTCTGGCACCGATGACGTTTTTGGCAACCTGGATGGCGGCGGTGCCTACGCCGCTGGATGCGGATAGCACCAGAGCCGTCTCCCACGGCTTGAGCTGGCCTCGGCGTAATAGCATTGACCACATTGGCATGAAGACGGTAGGCATGGCAGCGGCCTCCGCGTATGAGAGGGAAGCGGGTAGAGGTACGGCGTTAACGCCGGGAGCCTTCACATACTCTGCATAGCCTCCGTTTGCCGACGAGCCTATCATCCCCGCCCTTCGGCAGAACTCGTCGTCTCCTGCCAGGCAGTAATGGCACTGGCCGCAAGTGAGGCGAGGATTCAGAACCACTCGGTCGCCTTCTTTGATACCCACAACGTCTTTACCCACCTCTACCACGTCGCCGGCTACGTCACCTCCCAGAATGTGCGGCTCCTTGAACTCACGCTTTGTGCCCCGTACACCCATACGAGTGTAAACGTCTAAGCGGTTGAGAGCGCAGGCGCCAACTCGTACACTGATCTCCGTTGGGCCTATGGTCGGCTCAGGAAGCTCGCCATAGGTAAAGACCTCCACTCCTCCTTGGGACTTAATATAAACAGCTTTCATTGGCTCTCCTTAAAACAGATGAAACACTTAGCTTACGTAAAGGATGCGTCCACAACTGCTGCATTGAACGGGTCGTTGAGCAGTCCTCGCTTGCTGAAGGTCTTTGGTGGGCAGAGAGATTCGGCATCCCTGGCAAATCCCCCTCTCTACCTTGGCAACAGCATGTCCCTGCTTGTTCTCTAACAAGGAGACATACAGGCCAAGGTCCGGTGCATCTAGAACCGAGACCCAGGACATCCTCTTCTGACTTAAAGAGGAGAGTTCCTCTAACAGGCTAGCCTCCTCCTGTAGAAGTCGCTGATGTTCTACCTCCCATTCCGCCTCCGTTTTGGTCAGCTTCTGCTGAAGCTCTTCCACAGCGTTCTGGGCATTCTCGCTCTCAGCCATTAGCTCTAATAGCCTATCTTCTAACTGCTTTTCGAGAGATCTCAGTTGTTTAACTTCCTCCATCAAATCGGCCAGCTCGCGAGGACTTTTCACGGTACCACCATAAAGCTTGGCATCCTCCTCTTTTATTTTGCCTGTTAGCGAGTCGGCCTCCATCTCCAGGTCCCTCTGTTGGAAGTGCAGCTCCTTCCTCTTCTGCTGCGCCTCCTCAAGCTTAGACCGAATTGAAAGGAGCGCCTGGTTGTCGCTCAATCTTGCCCCAACATCGGCAAGGGATCGATTCTTGGAAGCAATCTCCCAATCCAATACCTGGAGGTCATACAACTGCTTGCTAGAGTTCGCCATAAACCTCCGCCAAGATAAAGATGAAGCGACTGTCTTCATTGTATGAGGGGTATTGATGCTCGTCAACTCAGCATCTTCCCCTCCCCTACTTTATACATTACTAGTTTGCAAAGGCTATGTACCTCTGTCTGAGTGTGCTGATCTTCTCGTACTCTCCCGAGATGGCATTACTATGAAAATGGGTGCTCAGGAAGGTCTCTTTTGTAATTGCGAGGCCCGACGAAGGAGAGCCGTGGCAATCTGAGTGTAGGGTTGTAACTCTCCTCTCCCGATTTCATCGGGACTTCGCTTCGCTCGCAATGACAATCTGGGACGGCCATTTTCATCCTTCGTGGCGTCCCATGCAAAGGGGACATGGACGATTCTAAAGAGTAAAATAGGTTCAAGCCTCTGTGATAGGTCATTTAGAACCAGGGAGCAATTGAAAAGCATCAAAATCTGTAGCATTATGGCCACAACAGGGTAGTGTATTAGTTTCAGCCCGATTTATCGGGACAAACTGATACACTGCCCAAAACACGGCTTCGTAGAACGGGCACTAGGATCTTATAAATTGTCGTGGGCGGCATCACATGTTGAAGCTCTACAATACCCTGAGTCGAAGGATCGAGAAGTTTGCACTACTTGAACCTGAGGTGTGCCGCATGTATACCTGTGGCCCAACAGTGTACCGCCATGCTCACCTGGGAAATCTACGTTCATATCTGATGGCCGACTGGCTACGCAGGGCCATGGAGCATCAGGGCGTGAGAGTGGTCCATGTCAAGAACATAACCGATGTTGGCCACATGCGTCAGGAGATGCTGGAGCGGGGCGAAGATAAGGTTGTTGCCACCGCCCTGGCGGAAGGAAAGACGCCCCAAGAGATCGCTAGGCATTATGCTGAGGTCTTTTTTAATGACGAAGCCAAAGTAAACATACTTCCAGCTCACCACTTTCCAAAGGCGAGTGAGCATGTGGAAGATATGGTGAGGATGGTAGAGCTTCTAATAGAGCTGGGATATGCCTATGAAGTCGGCGGCAATGTCTATTTTGCTGTATCCAAGTTCCCAGAATACGGCAAGCTTTCAGGGAATATTGAAGGTAGTGAGTTGTTGGAGGCTCTGCGCATGGAATCAGACCCTCTTAAGAAAGACCCCAGAGATTTTACCCTCTGGAAAGGCGCCGAGCCAGCCAGGGTGCTCAAATGGCCCAGCCCGTGGGGAGATGGCTTCCCTGGATGGCATATCGAATGCTCTGCCATGGCCGCCGGATACTTGGGAGAGCAGCTAGACATCCACACAGGAGGAGTAGATAACATCTTCCCTCACCACGAAGGGGAGATCGCTCAGAGCGAAGGGGCCTTCGGCAAGCGATTTGTAAATGTTTGGCTCCATGGTGAACACCTCCTGGCTGATGGCGTAAAGATGGCCAAGTCGGCAGGGAATTCTTATACCATCGCCGATATTCAGAGCCAGGGAATTGACCCGCTAGCCTTCCGATATCTATGCCTTACGGTCAGATACCGCACAAGGCTCAACTTCACCTTCTCCTCGTTGAAAGCGGCTCAGAAGGCATTGCTCCGACTAAAGAATAGGGTCTGGGAATGGATGTCATTACCTCCGTTGAAGGATGAACATGAAGAGGCTGAAGAAATATGGAGGTCTCGCTTCTTGCAACTCGTCAGCGATGACTTGAATATGCCTGGTGCCCTGGCCCTGGTCTGGGAGATGTCGCGCAGCACTCTTCCGGGTTACAGCAAGTTACGTCTCTTATTGGACTTCGACCACATCTTGGGTCTAGATCTGCAAAATGTCCCCCAGGAGTATCAGGTACCCCAGGATATCGTTTCCCTGACAGAGGAAAGGGCTTTGCTACGAGAGCGGCGCATGTATGAGGAGGCCGACAATCTCCGCATCAGGTTAGACAGAGAAGGGTATATCGTGGAGGATACCCCTTCTGGAAGCAGGATCCGTCCTAAAGTCGCCTGGGAGAAGCACGAGGGGGATTTCAAGACCATCTCCTCCTCTAAAGAGGTCTCCTCCAGAATAGACGAATCAGATAAGGGAGATTTCACCCTGGGCATCGTAGCCTGTAACTATATTCAAGACGTTCAGCGGTGTGTGGAGAGTGCCCTCAATTGGTCCCACGGCTACTCTGTGGAATTGCTTGTCGTTGACAATGGATCGACGGATGGCACTCGACGCTGGCTTAAAGAGAAAGCCTCACAAGATACTCGCTTGCGGGTCATCTACGCCGATCACATTCTTGGAGAGGGCGCGGCCAAGAACATCATACTGAAGCAGAGCACGGGAAGAATTGTAGTGCTACTGGATACTAGCGTGGAAACGCTAGGAGACATTATGGGACCTCTAAAAGTGATGTTCTCAGAAAGTATTGTGGGAGTAGCCGGCCCCTTTGGCCTGCGAACCGAGGACCTTCGTCACTTCCATGAACCCATTCAGGAGACGGCCGAGGTGGATGCCATTCAAGCCTATTGCTTTGCCTTCCGCCGAGAGCTTATTAAAAGCGTTGGCTTCTTTCGAGAGAGCTTTCGCTTCTACAGGAATCTCGACCTTGACTACAGCTTCCAGTTCAAGGAAAAAGGGTACCGCATAGTGTCTAACCCTGGCCTTCCTGTGGTGCGTCATGAGCATAGGTTGTGGGACACACTCAGCCAAGAAGAGCAGCAAAGGCTAAGCACCAAGAATTACAGACGCTTCCTGGATAAGTGGCGCAATCGTTCGGACCTGCTGATAGCTAATCAACTTAAGAGTGAGACCTCTAGA